>CAZUVY010000008.1:0-59637 GCA_964623905.1 uncultured Faecalimonas sp. | reverse complement strand
TGTTGGCAAAATTGTTATTCTGAGGTCAAACTCAGATATTTGATTATAATTTATCTCTCCAATATACTAAAGTCAAGAAGAAGAAACACAAGATTTTGGGAGGATATTTTGCATGGAAGCAAACACATTTCGTATCGAAAAAGACTCACTCGGAACCAAAGATGTTCCAGAAAATGTCTACTATGGAGTTCAGACTTTAAGAGCCGCTGAAAACTTTCGTATCACTGGTCTCACAATGCATTCTGAGATCATCAACAGTCTCGCATATATCAAAAAAGCTGCAGCCATCACCAACTGCGAAGTAAACGTATTAGACAAAAAAATAGCACAGGCGATCGTACAGGCCTGTGACGAGATTATTGCGGGAAATTTCCACGAATATTTTATTGTAGATCCAATTCAGGGCGGCGCCGGAACTTCTATCAATATGAATGCAAACGAAGTAATTGCCAACCGCGCAATTGAAATTTTGGGAGGACAAAAAGGGAATTATGCCATTGTTCATCCAAACGACCATGTAAATTATGGACAATCTACCAACGATGTCATCCCAACTGCTGGAAAAATGACTTCCTTACGTCTTCTGGAAAATTTGAAGAAAGAACTGCATCGTTTGCACGAAGCACTTGTGAAAAAAGCAGAAGAATTTGATCATGTGATCAAAATGGGGCGTACACAGATGCAGGACGCTGTGCCAATCCGATTGGGCCAGGAATTCCGTGCTTATGCAGTAGCGATCATGCGTGATATCCGCCGTATGGACAGATCCATGGAAGAAATGCGTGTGGTAAATATGGGGGGAACTGCTGTAGGAACTGGAATAAACGCAGACGAGGCGTATTTAAAACGTATCGTGCCAAATCTTTCTGAAGTTTCTAACATAAACTTAGTACAGGCTTTTGACTTAATTGACTCTACACAGAATCTGGACTCTTTCGTTGCCGTATCAGGTTCCATCAAAGCCTGCGCCGTTACACTCTCCAAAATCGCCAATGACCTCCGCTTGATGTCATCTGGTCCCAAAGCAGGTTTTGGCGAGATCAATCTGCCTGCAAAACAAAACGGTTCTTCCATCATGCCTGGAAAAGTCAATCCAGTCATTCCGGAAGTCGTAAATCAGGTGGCTTTTAACATCATCGGCAACGACGTTACGATTACAATGGCCGCCGAAGCCGGGCAACTGGAACTGAATGCATTTGAACCGATCATTTTTTACTGTATGTTCCAGTCTATCGACACACTGGCTTATGCTGTACAGACATTTGTCGATAACTGTGTATCTGGCATCACTGCAAACGAAACCCGCTGCCGCTATCTTGTGGAAAACAGTGTCGGTATCATTACCGCCATCTGTCCTCATGTAGGATATCAGGTTGCCGCTGATATTGCCAAAAAAGCACTTCAGACCGGAAAATCTGTTAGAGAACTAATCTTAGAAGAAGATCTTATGACAGAAGAAGACTTAGACAATGTCCTTGATCCGCTGCACATGACAGAACCTGGTATCTCCGGCAAAGAACTTTTAAAGAAAAAATAGCATTATCGAATCATTTTTTTGATCATTTGAATCAGAAATTTTTGTATTTTCTCCGACTCCTCTTTCGTCAGATTACCTGTCATTATATGAGACGCTCCTCCTACACAAAACTGTATGAGGAGTGTCTCTCTTTCTGTATGATTTCCTTGCAGATAATGTGCTATCAATTCTTTTTCTACTTTATGAATCAATATTTCGTATCTGGTATCAAATACCAGTTTGGTAAGATCCACCTTTCGTGCAAACACATCCATACTGTCTTTCACAAATTTTTCCGGATCCGTAAGCAGATCATCCACATGCTTCATCTCCCGAACGATCTCTGCAATCGTCTCATTTTCAATTCCGTCAGCCAGATCATAAATATCCCGATAATGACGATAAAATGTAGTCTTATTGACCCCTGCCTTTTTGCAAATATCAATCACCTTGATCTCAACGATACTTTTCTTTCTTTTCTCTTCCAAATATGCTCCTTTGATTCTTTTTAAGCTTGATTCAATTCTTGCATCCACGCCTATTTTCTCCTCAAATTTCACTCTATTTTTAAACGAATGATGTCCGATGCAATCTCTTTGAGATACGCAACTTTCATCCAGTTTTGTCGTTTGACTATGCAACTAAAGTTGCATTACAATAGTATTATAAATAAATTGTTCGAAGAAATAAAGGAGAGATTTGATATGGGAAAATTTGTTTCATTGGCTTGTGAAGGTCTAAAAGAACTTCGTAAAATTGATCCACGCTTAATATCTTACAACGTGGAAATGACAGAAGTTACAGGCGGAACTTTCTGGAAAGCTTACACACCTGAACAGATTGCTGGTACAGAACAGGTTCCACCACCTGATTTTAGCAAAGGTATGAGTGCAATGCACCAATGGTATGATCCAATCGATACTACCAATCCAAGACTGATTAAATTGGCAAAAGCACTTGGAAGTGCCTGGGTACGTGTATCTGGCACATGGGCTACCAAGACATATTATGATTTTGAAGATACTGGTGTCGTACCAGAAGGTTATCAAAACCGATTAACCAAACAGCAATGGCTCAATTTATTGGATTTTGTCAAAGCCGTAGACGGCAAATTATTGATCAGCGTTGCAAACTGCGAAGGCCTTCACTCTGCTTCTGAACCTTGGAATCCAAGTCAGGCAGAGCTGCTTTTCAAACTCAGTGAAGAATATGGTGTTCCTGTAGATGCTGTGGAATTTACAAACGAACCAAATATGATGGAAGGAACTGGTTTTCCAAAAGGATATACTCCTGCTGATTTCCGTCGTGATCAGGATTTATTCCACAAATGGGTACGTGAAAATTATCCAAATGTGATCATTGTTGGACCTTGTACCTGTGACCCTACTGCGTTGAGAGGAGATGACAGCGAATCTTCTGGCGGTGCAGGAATTGCAGATGTGCTCACAAGCTGCACTACAGGTGACCTTATGGACGGCTGCACAGAAAAATTGGATGTATTTAGTTATCACTATTATAATGGTGTTTCTGAACGTATGGCCGCTATGTGTCCTGATATGTTCACTCCAGCTTCTGAAGCTACATCTGAACCTTACCTCAACATGGCTGGTATTTGCGCGAGAGCTTTTGCTCCTTACCGCGACAAATATTGTCCAGGCGGAGACATGTGGGTAACAGAGTCTGGTGATGCTGGTGCAGGCGGACATACATGGGCTTCCACATACCTTGAAGTTCCTCGCGAACTCAATGAATTCGCAGACTTTGCCACAGTTACAAACGGCGTTATCTTCCACAATACATTGGCATCTTCTGACTACGGATACCTGAAACACGGGTCTTTCGATCCTCGCCCAAGCTATTTTGCAGCATTACTCTGGAAACAACTCATGGGTGATACTGTTTATGACTCTGGCTTTGCACTCAGTGAAGGAGCTCATATCTATGCACATTCGCGTAAAGACGGACAAGCTGGCTACGCTTATCTGGTGATCAACAATTCTAAGACAGACGTTACTACAGTGGAACTTCCAAAAGATGCTGTCCGCTACACACTTGACGGCAATGGAAATATGCGTTCACCAATCATGTATCTGAACGGCAAAGCATTGACATTGGATGAAAATGACGAAGTTCCTGTAATGGAAGGCACAGCACAAGAAGCTGGTATCGTAGAAGTCGCTCCTGGCACTTGTACATTCTTTGTTCTATAATAAGCAAAATGGAGAGGTGATCACACCTCTCCTATTTTAAAATACATTCTCTGCATCTTCCACAACGATCACAGCCGGAATTCCCGTTGCTTCTGTAAACTTTTTCAATGCATCGTTTACCGTCTCTTCCGTCATGGATATCTCTGTTTTATTTACCAAATGTGATTCCACCTGATTGTGCTCTTCGTCACATTTGAAAGAGGATTCCAGTCCCATCTCTGTAATCTTTTGCGTCATAGCTTCCATTACTTGAGCCAGATTTGAATCCAGTGAATATTTATAAGAAGTTGTATTAACAGCAGCATCTATTGCTTCTCCCAATTCCGTCTCTTCATTTCCAAACATATAATTGATATCTGTAACGATATGGTCACCGACCCATGCTATATAGTAAAAATCATAATAATTCTCATCTGTCAGAAATACGATCAAAAGATTATCTTCATATGCAGTGGAATCACCAAACACCGCAGCATATTGCTCATCTGCATAATCCTGAAATGCTTCTTCATCATACTGAATGGACTCATCAGTCTCTATTACCCAATCAGTTGGTGAAGATGATCTGGAAAACGTATTTGCTACACACGAATGCATCATTGAAATCACTACCATAATAAGAATGATTGGCATTAGTATTCCGCCCAAACATCCGCCTCCGAAACATCCCCCGCCATGGTAATGTGGTCTGTGATAGTGTGGTCCATGAAAACCTCCATACATTCTTCCAGGTCCACCATGTGGACCTCCAAATCCTCCACGTGGACCGCCTCCGTGCGGACCTCCGAATCCTCCGTGCGAACCGCCTCCGTGCGGGCCTCCGAATCCTCCGCGTGAGCCGCCTCCTCCGTGTGAACCGCCGAATCCTCCGCGTGAACCGCCTCCTCCATGTGAACCGCCTCCTGGTCCTGGCATAAGCATTACCTCCTTTGTACGTACGTCAAAATCATTTTACCCATCATAGCATTGAACTCCCGAAAATACAACAAAAACGCCGACTTCACATCGGCGTTTTGACTTATTTTGCAAGTAACATCATAATTTCATTGCTTCTATTGATAAATGCTGTCATTTCTTCTGGATTTAATGGTTTGTTGCTTAATAACGCCAAATCATATAATTGCTTGCAGAACAGAGCTGTGTGCTCTCCATCCTTGTTGTTAAGTACATATTGTACCAATGGATGATTTACATTAAGAACCAATGTCATATCTGTTCCAAACATGCTGGCATCCATTCCAGACATACCATACATCTTCATCATTTCCTGCATACGACGTGATTCTTCTGAAAGAGTCATCATTGATGCAACACTTTCGTTTTTGAGTTTTTCCACTCTTACATCTAAGTTTTCTTTTCCTAATGCTTTACGGAAAGTCTCTGTCAATGTTTCTACATTTGCTTTGAAAGTTTTTTCTTCATCTGCTGCGACTTCCTGTTTGAATGTATCTGTAAGATCCGCATCAATACGCTGGAATTTCACATTTTCGTTGCGTTGTTCTAATTGTGTAATAAATGGTGAATCAATATTGTGTGTCAGGATAACTGCATCCATGCCTTCCTTTTTAAACATGTTGATGTATTGGCTCTGCTGTTGTTCATCTGTCACATAGTAGATTGTAACTTTTTCTTCTTTCTTTTCTTCTGAACCAGCTTCAATTGTTTCACCTTCGGCAGTTTCCACTTCTACTGCTTCTGCTGCTGGTTTGTTATTTTCCACACATTCTTTTAATGTCAGATATTTGTGATCAAGATTCTTGAATAAAATATAATCACTCATCTTATCACAGAACTTTGTATCTTTCAGACATCCAAATTTGATAAATGGACTGATATCATCCCAGTATTTTTCATAAGATTCTTTGTCTGTCTTACACATTCCTGTAAGTTTATCTGCAACTTTCTTAGAAATGTAATCTGAAATCTTATTTACAAATCCATCATTTTGAAGAGCACTACGAGAAACATTCAGCGGTAAGTCTGGACAATCGATCACACCTTTCAGAACCATAAGGAATTCTGGAATAACTTCTTTGATATTGTCTGCAATAAATACCTGATTGTTGTATAACTTAATCTTTCCTTCAATAGAATCGTATTCTGTATTGATCTTAGGGAAATATAAGATACCTTTCAAATTGAATGGATAATCCATATTCAGGTGGATCCAGAATAAAGGTTCTTTATAATCCAAAAAGACTTTACGGTAGAATTCGATATAGTCTTCTTTTTCACATTCGTTTGGATGCTTTGTCCAAAGTGGCTTTGTATCATTGAGCGCTACAGGACGTTTGTTGATCTTCACCTTATCCTTTGCTGATGATACTTCTACCATCTCTTTGCTGCCATCTTCATTTTCTTTTTCTTCCATCTTTGCTTCTTCATGGATATGTTCTACCACTACATCTTCTTCTTTCAATTCTGATGCATCGATTGTTTCATATTCCTGTGGAGCATTTGCCTTAGAAAGGAAGATTTCTACTGGCATAAATGAACAGTATTTTTCGATCACTTCTCTTACACGATATTCATTTGAGAATTCAACGCTGTCTTCTGATAAGAATAAGGTAATCTCTGTACCAACTGTTTCTCTTGTTCCTTCTTCCATATCGTACTCTGTACCGCCATCACATGTCCAGTGAACTGGCTTTGCACCTTCTCGGTAAGATAAGGAATCAATATGAACCTCTTCTGCTACCATAAATGCAGAATAGAAACCAAGACCAAAATGACCGATCATTTCATCTTCTGTTGTCTTATCTTTATATTTTTCAAGAAATTCTGTTGCTCCCGAAAAAGCGATCTGTGTAATATATTCTTCTACTTCTTCCGCTGTCATACCAAGACCGTTATCGATAAACTTCAAAGTCTTGTCTTCTGGATTCACGATCACCTGAATCTTTGCTTTGTATCCGTCTGGAAGCTGGTATTCTCCCATCATGTCTAATTTTTTTAATTTTGTGATTGCATCACATCCGTTTGAAATTAATTCACGAACAAAGATGTCATGATCAGAATATACCCACTTTTTAATGATTGGAAAAATATTTTCACTGCTGATTGAAAGATTTCCATGTTTTTTTGCCATTGAATAACATCTCCTTTTTATAAAACTACGTCGTCTAAAAGGTATATTAATACTGCATTTTCAAAAAGTCAATAAAAATTAGCACTCTTTATTCAAGAGTGCTAACAATTTAATATTTTGTTTATTTTTCCTTTATAGTTATTTTATTCTACGCTCTTTAATGACTCAACCATGTTGATCTTCTTCAATTTGAAATACATGATCCAGTTTACAAAAGCAGAAAAACCAACTGTAAACAACGCGCAGATCAGATAACTTGTCGGCGAGATCTCACGCCCGAACATCGCCATATCTACTTCTACCGTTGTGATCGTAAATAGATGAAGGAATTTTCCAATCACACATCCCACAATTGTTCCAAGCAGGGTCAGCAGAATATTTTCTCTGTATACATAATTTGCAACTTCAATATCAAAGAACCCAAGCACTTTTAAAGTTGCAAGTTCTCTCCGGCGCTCTGTAATATTGATATTATTCAGATTGTAAAGAACTACGAATGATAACATTCCTGCAACGGCAATGAGTACGATCATTACCTGATCCAGCGCAACCAGCATATCATTCAGAGAAGCGCTTAGATTTTTCGTATACTGTACATTTAAAATATCGTCAAACTCTAAAATCTCTTCCCCAATCTTTTCTACCTTTGCATCTGAAACATCATCCTGAACCTTAATCAGTATATTATTGTAAAATGGCGTCTCTTCATACAATTCTTCGTATAGATCTGGCGTCATATATACATAATGTCCTGCGTAGTTTTCACAGATTGCATGAATCTTTACTTTTCTTTCATTCTTACCGTCTTCTGAGATATGAATCGTATCGCCTTGTTTTACTCCCAGAAGTTTCGCTGCTTTCTCAGTTAAAATGATTCCATCATCCGACAATTCGTATTTTTCTTTTGAAATACGGTCACGGTATACAAAGAATTTTTCTACCTGGCTCAAATCTTCTATCACTGTCAGATATGCATCTACTTCCTCGTCATCGCTCTCTACCGTAATGCTTGTCATATTTGCATTGGTGTAAGACGTTATGTCTGAATTTGCATCCAGATATGTATTCAGCAGTTCTCGCTCTTCTTCCTCCATAGTATCGCTGATAAACACACTGCTTTCATACAACTGCAGTTCATCATATTGATAGGTCGCAATACTGGTGATAGAATCACGAAGACCAAATCCTACCATCAAAAGCCCCATGCATCCTCCGATTCCAAATAGCGTCATAAAGAAACGCTTCTTATATCGGAACAGATTGCGCAGTGATGATTTCCATGTGAAGTTGAGGTGCTTCCATAAAAATGGAATGCGTTCGACCAAAGTACGTTTTCCAATCTTCGGTGCTTCCGGTCGCATGAGAATGGCCGGATTTGCAAGTAATTCTTTATAACATGCCAAAACGGTTGCTCCGCCTGTACATAGTACAGCAACAGCAGTTGCTGCGATTGCAATACCCCATTGATATGGAAGCATAACATTTCGAATATATATGTAAACCGTCATATTATACGCCGATATAATAATATATGGGAACAATTTTTCCCCGATCAGTACACCAAAGATACTTCCTCCCACTGTAGCAAACAACGCATAATTCAGATATTTTTTAATGATCGCAACATCACTGTAGCCCAATGCTTTCAACGTTCCAATCTGTACTCGCTGTTCTTCTACCATACGAGTCATCGTGGTCAGACTGATCAGCGCTGCCACCAGAAAGAATATACTCGGAAATACAATTGCAAGGGCATCAATACGAGCCGCATTATCTCCATACCCCGTATATTCTGGAATCGAGCTGCGGTCAAACACATACCAGGTTGGAAGTTCCAGATCTGAAATCTCACTTTCTGCTTCCGCAAGCTCCTCTTCGCCTTCCTGAATCTGTGTCTCCATCTCGCTCTTTGCATCTTCCAGTTCTGCTTTGCCATCTTCAATTTCTTTTTCTCCGGATGCCAGTTCCTGCTCCGCTTTCTTTAACTCTGCTTCCTGAGAACGGATCAACGCCTCGGCTTCTGCAATCTCCTGTTCTCCGGCACGGATCTCATCTTCAAACGTCTGTTTTACAGAATTAATCTCCTGATTCACCTTGTCAATCGTCTCACGAAGAGAACGGATCGTCTCCTGGGCCGCCTCTTTCTGTTCTTCTTCCAGTTCCTCAAGTTTTGCTTCCCATTCTGCGATTTCGGTCTCTAGCTTGGCGCCTTCTTCCTCCAGCGTTCCCATTACCTCTGTATATATCTTCTTTGTCTGTTCCAGTTCTTCTTTTCCTGACTGAAGTTGTGACTTGGCACTTTCAAGTTGTGTTTTGCCGCTTTCAATCTGCACCTTGCCCAGCTTGATCTCCCATTCTGCATCACTTAATTTGTCTTCATTTTCTTCAATCTGGTCTTCTGCTTCCTGCTTCTTTTCATTTAGCTCGTTTCTTGCATCGTCAATCTTAAGCTGCGCTTCCTTTGCAAGTTCGTCTCTTCGCACTTCGCATCTGACATTTTGAATCAATTCAATCTGTTCGATTGCATCTTCTACCAATGCATCGTATTCATCTGTAAAAGAAAGCACATCTTCAGCTCCATCTACCGTTGCAAAGATCTCTGTATATGCTTCCGTTACAAATGCTTCCGGCTGTACGATCACGAAACCGTTTACAGTACCATTTCCAATTGTACTGCTTCCTCTTGTAAAAGAGAAATACAATGGTGAGTTACCACTTCCAACAATCTTTAAACTTGTATGTTCCAAAGTCTCCGAAAGTTCTGTATCGGTTCCGGAAACGAGTTCAATCGTATCTCCGATCTCGTATTCTGTCTCATTCAAAAAATCCTGATCCACCAGACATTCGGATGTATTCTCTGGGAGTCTTCCATCTGTCACGGTCACCAGATTCATATCCTCTGTATGAGACATCACGTGAAGCACCCTCATATTGTCTCCGGCTTCACAAAGTACGTCTGAACTATAAGATCCCACTACCGAATCAATCGCGGGAAGTCTTTCTATCACATCCAGATCGGCTTCGGTAAGCCCGTATGTACTGACTACCTTAATATCCATCAATTTATTTTCATCAGTATACGCATCTCCGGAAAGGATCATGTCAGGCTGGGTTGCCCGGATCCCTACAAATAGAGATACTCCCAAAGCAACAATAAAAAAGATTGAAAGAAAACGTCCCATGCTCTTTCGGATTTCCATAAAGAAATCTTTCTGCAATGCATTTTTCTTTAATTTTTTCATATAACACCTACCATTCAATTGTTTCTACCGGTACCGGGTTCTCATTTTCCACAATCTTTGCTACTTTACCGCTTTTAATGTGAATGACACGATCGGCCATCGGTGCGATCGCTGAATTATGTGTGATCAGAATCACCGTCATTCCCTGCTTGCGGCATGTATCCTGCAGCAATTTCAAAATCGCCTTTCCTGTGTTGTAATCCAGCGCACCTGTCGGCTCGTCACACAACAGTAATTTCGGATTCTTAGCAAGTGCCCTTGCAATCGATACACGCTGCTGTTCACCACCAGATAACTGTGCCGGGAAGTTATTGATACGATCCCCAAGTCCTACTTCTTCTAAAACCGCCTTTGCATCCAATGGTTCTTTACAAATCTGTAAGGCAAGCTCTACATTTTCCAGTGCAGTCAGGTTTGGGATCAGATTATAAAACTGAAACACAAACCCAATATCATCTCTGCGGTACGCGGTAAGATGCTTTGCATTATATTTCGCAATATTCTCTCCATCCACCATGACCTTTCCACTGGTTGCGGTATCCATCCCACCAAGAATGTTTAATACGGTTGTCTTTCCAGCTCCACTGGCTCCAACAACGACTACAAACTCTCCTTTTCCTACAGAGAAGTTGATTCCATCTGCTGCCGCGATCTCAACTTCCCCCATTTTGTATATTTTTCTTACATCACTTAATTCTACGTATTTATCCATAGACACCCTTCCATTTCTAAAAATAATGTCGTTTTGTGTCTTTTTATTATAGCATGAATCAAATAACCGTGATACAATGGCTTTATTAAATTATTATAAAGGAGACTGATTATGGACGGCTTAAGAGTTATTCCTGTATCAAATATGGAGTTAATCTACTCTGTCACAGCAGTCGCTGACGATATCTGGCACGAACATTTCACACCGATCATTGGTGAAGCACAGGTTGATTATATGTTAGATAAGTTCTTGTCACCTGACGCTCTTGCAGAACAGATCAATTCTGGATACCAATATTATTTATTCTCATTTGAGTATACTTTTGCAGGTTTTGCAGGTGTACATAAGGAACCAGGCAAAGACGGTGAACCAGGAAGTCTATTCCTCAGCAAGTTGTATGTGGAAAAAGATTTCCGTGGAAAAGGAATTGCTTCTTATATGTTCAAACAATTTATTGAACTTTGTAAGAAGAACAACCTCAACAAGATCTGGCTCACATGCAACCGCCACAATACCAATACTTTAGAAGTTTACAAACATTGGGGATTTGAAATCGTACGCGAAGAAGCAACAGATATCGGAAATGGCTTTGTGATGGATGACTATATTTTAGAGTACAAATTATAAGCAATAAAAAAATGTGTTTGAAATAAGATCAAACACATTTTTTTCTTATAAAACTTGTCCAAACACTCCACTCAGATCCGCAGGAACTTCACTGCTTGGTACTAATGTCACTGATTTCAGATCATTCAGCCATATCATCGACTCTTCTGTCAATGGAACATTTCTAAAACAATCGATTTCCATATAACTGTCAAAATACAGTTCTTCTAACATGATATGCCTTTGATTTTCTTCACTCCAGATTGAAAATCCTACTGTACCATACTCATCTTCATTGTCCGGTTCATAATAAATATCATAAAGACCTGCTGCAAAATCCACTCCTGCAATGGCTGAACTCGTAAGCTGATAAGTTTCTGTTAATGAATTATCTTCCATATACAACTCGTATGAAACATCGTCCCCTGTAGCAATGGAAATCTCGATTCCAGGTGAGATCACCAAAACATCGCCTGCTTCTAATGAAACGTCTTCTGCACAGCTTTGATCATCGTATTCCATATCAAAATAATAGAAGTCTTTCAGGCTTAACTCACTGCCGTTATATTCATAAATATCTAGATCTCCATAAGTACCGGCTATGATTTCTATATCATAATCAGCCTCTGGGACATGCTCTCCTACAATATAAATCCCTGGTTCTAAATACTGCTCATAAATATAATCGTTGGAATCTGACCATATCTCGTTCTCTCCCAGCCAGCTCTCTACCTGCTGTCTGGTCAACATTGAGCCTATAATTCCAAATACAGAAGGAAGAATCCATGTAAGCACAATCACTACTCCAATTATTTTTCCAACTTTGCTAGCTGGATTTGCGTTTTTCTTCTCTGTCGATGCCGAACGGATCTGTTTCGGATTCACCGTCTTTCTATTGTCTGTATATCTTACAGCACGATTCTCACGTTCTTCATGCACATGTGTCAGTGGTGCTCCATCACACTTATTTTTATTTAACATTTCATGATACATATCATCATTTTTTGTATTGTCAAGTCCACACTCTGTACAGCGAAGCTGACTGTCTAACTTTCCGCCGCACAAACTACATCTTTTTCCAAATGCCATACTATCACCCTCTCTTTTTCACAAAGTATAGCATATTTTACTTTTTAAGGAAATAGGCTTTCCAAGACTCATTTGTTATATAACAAAAAAAGATTGTGCCAAACACAATCTTTTTCAGCTACGGAAAAGGGATTCGAACCCCTACTAACAGAGTCAGAGTCTGCTGTGCTACCATTACACCATTCCGCAATATTTCGAACAGTCTTATTATATCAATATGGCAAAAAAAGTCAAGCGTTTATTTTAATTTTTTTCTTTTTTTGCAAGAAAACCGATAATCTGTCCCGAAAGCACCACTGTAAATAAAGAATAGATCATTCTCTGCCATGGTATATAAGTCAGTGATAATGCCAGCACACTCAGATCACTGAAAAGATAAATCCACTGTATCTCCATTTTCAGAACCTTGGATAAGCTCATTGCCAGAGCGTCGTCCCCGCAGGTCGCACCGCCCACACGCACACACAAACCAATCCCGATTCCGACAAACAACGCGCCTATAATCGCAGCTATCAGGGGGTGATTCGAAATCTCTGGCCAGATTGGCGGAAATTGTTCGAAAATCGCATAAAATATAGAAAATGCGCCTCCTGAAATACACGAATACACAATAAACTTTTTGCCAAGCAATCTCCATCCCATATAATAACAGATAAAATTTATTACAAATCCAGACACTGCAGGTGAAATTTGAAACCAACGTTGTAAAAACAGCGTCATTCCAAGAACACCGCCTTCTGTCACATTCGACTGTGAATGTACATGATATAATCCAAACGCCAGTATTGCACTTCCGATCAAAAGAATGATTACTTCTTTGATACGTTTGGATGTGATTATTTTTTTGATCTCCATATTATCTCTCCTTCTTCTTGTAATCCAATCTTAAACCTTGGTATAATACTAAGGTCAATACATTTTCTAAATTTCAGGAGTATCTCATGCAAAAATATTTTAAAATCGGAGAAATTTCTAAACTTTATAATATCGGTCCGGATTCTCTTCGTTATTATGAAGAACTAGGCATCCTGACTCCCAAACGAAGCGACAACAATTATCGAATCTATAGTCTGAATGATCTGTGGCGCCTGAATGTCATCCGAGACCTGCGTGCTCTGGATTTTTCTATGGAACAGATCAAAACCTATTTAACCGATCGAAGCATCGATTCTACCGAACAAATGCTTCAGGCTGAACTGTCCGCACTGGATCAAAAAATCGAATTACTTACCCTGCAGCGCAACAATGTAAAAAACCGCCTGCGGACTCTGCATGATACCAGAAAACGTCCGATCGGGCTTATAGAAGAAAAGTATTTCGATACCCGCAACTGCCACATGATCCATTCCGGCTACAAGATCGATGCGGAAATGGATATGCTGATCAAACAGCTTTTAAATAAAGATGAACAGAATCTCTATATTATCGGCAATAACCGTATTGGCTCCCTATTAACACTGGAAGATGTCAAAAAAGAGCGCTACCGCAAATACACCAGCGTATTTATCATGGACAAGCACGGACCAGAGATCATTCCTGCCGGCAACTATCTTACACTCTGTTACCACGGAGACTGTGACCAGAATGCGATCTATCTCCCAGAACTGCTCCGTTATGCGCAGGAACATGGATTTACCCCTATCGACCCGGTTCTGGAAATACTTTGGGTGGATATTCATCAGGCAGAAAATGTTGCGGAACACATCACGGAACTTCAGTTGCGCTACTTATAAATCCACCTTTATTATTTAATACTGCTTATTAATATTAGTTAAAAATAAATACGACAAATATCGAAAAAAATATTGTAAATAAAATTATTTTGTGATAAAAAATGAGAGTGAGATGTTTTAAATCTCGCTAACTTAGGATTCATATAGAGAGAGCAATTTTAAATTGAAAGGACGATCAAAAATGGAAAAGATCTACACAGGAAAAACAAAAGACGTTTACAAACTTGAAAACGGAAATGTAATGTTAAAATTTAAAGATGACTGTACAGGAAAAGATGGAGTATTTGATCCAGGCGAAAACTCTGTTGGTTTAACAATCGAAGGAATCGGCAAAGCGAACTTAGAAACATCTATTCACTATTTTGAATTATTAAAAGAAGCTGGAATCAAAACACACTATGTAAGCGCTAACTTAGAAGATGCTACAATGGAAGTTCTTCCAGCAACAGTATTTGGACATGGTCTTGAAGTTATCTGCCGTCAAGTAGCTACAGGAAGCTTCATCAGAAGATACGGCGAATACATCGCTGACGGTACTGTATTAGAAGGCGGATACGTTGAATGTACATTCAAAAACGATGCTTTAGGCGATCCACTTGTAACAGGCGAAGGTCTTGCAGCACTTGGTATCATGACACCAGCTATGTTCGAAAGTATGAAAGAACAAACATTAGCAATCACAAAAATCGTTTCTGATGATTTAAAATCAATCGGTCTTGATTTATGGGATATCAAATTCGAATTTGGTTACAACAACGATGAAGTTATCTTAATCGATGAAATCGCTTCTGGTAACATGAGAGTTTACAAAGACGGAAAAATCGTTGATCCAGTTGAATTAACAAAAATCATCAACAACAGATAATAAAAATAAGCAAAATTTTAGGACTCTGAATTCAGAGTCCTTTTTTGTATGTTCCTGAAGCAGAATTGATTCTGCTCTTTTCATTATAATTGGATTTCTCCTTCAAAAGAAACTTCTGCAGGTCCTGTCATGTAAACCTTGTTTGCTTCTCTGTCCCATTCAATCTGCAAATCTCCGCCAAGAAGTTTCACAGTCACCTTATCTTCTGTAAGTCCGTTTAAAATGCTTGATACTGCCACTGCACATGCGCCAGTTCCACAAGCCAATGTTTCTCCGGAACCTCTCTCCCATACACGCATCTCTACTGTATTGCGATCGATCACTCTTGCAAATTCTGTGTTGATACGTTTTGGAAAACGTTCGTGATTTTCAAACTTTGGTCCAATCTTTTCGATCTCCAATCCCTGTACATCGTCTATGTAGACAACAGTATGCGGATTTCCCATAGAAACACCTGTCATACGATATTCTTTTCCATCCACTACGATCGGAGCATTGATCACAGAATCTCCTTCCGCTACGATTGGAATATTGGCTGGCACTAACTCTGGGCTTCCCATATCTACTTTTACTAATTTGACTTTTCCATCTTCCACCGTAAAATCAAGATATTTGATTCCACCAAGTGTTTCAACAGAAATGCTTGTCTTGTCTGTCAAACCATAATCATAGACATATTTCCCGACACAACGGATACCGTTGCCGCACATTTCACCGCGTGAACCATCCGCATTGTACATCTCCATCTCAAAGTCAGCAACCTTGGATGGATTGATCATGATCAGCCCGTCCGAACCAACACCAAAGTTACGATTGCTTACCTTGATCGCAACTTCAGATGGATTTTCAATCTTTTCCTGAAAACAATTTACGTATACGTAATCGTTACCTAAACCTTGCATTTTTGTAAATTTCATAAAATAAACCCTCTTGTTGTATATTTTTTCATATTTGACATATTAATACAAAGTTTCCGTTTTGTCCATACAGATTCCTTTTCTCATTTGTGCATTTCAAAATGATATGCCGCATCAAATCCTCTCTGCCAATAGAAATCTAACGCACATTCTTCTATATTATATACGATACTCCACTGCGTGATATTTTCATAAGATACCGCCTTCATTGCATTTTTCATTTCTTCCGCTGTCATACCATTTTCTGCATTTTCATACATTTGCATTAATTTTTCATAACGGTTGTGCGATTCTGCATTTCCCATGCCAAACATTTCACCTTCTGATAAGTAGTGATTTGTTACTACAGAAGTTTCTGTTACGATCATTTCATTATTGACATATTCTACAACAACTGATTTTCCATTTGCGTCTGCAATAGCGAAATGATGTGCCATCCCAACGGAAGAATGCATATTATACTGTTCCAGTAATGCGATTGCTTCATCCACATCTGCTGCTTTATCTAAGAGAAGACGAATTGCGGATGTCGTTGTGAGATCAGCCTCTTTTGCTGTCTGGTGCGTCTCTACCATTACATCCCCACAAATCAAGTCTGCAACACAAAGTCCTTTTTCATTCATTCCATCCATAGGAACATAGATTGCTGCAAGTGCCATATATTGATTCTGCATCCCCTCCGGTTTCCAGTCTTTTCCAAATCCAAGAAAATCAAGCCAGCAAGTAGAATAGGATTCATAACCATTTTCTGGCTTTGTATGGATGATCATGGTATTGCTCTTATCACCCTGCCAATCGTAGTTGCGTCCCATACAATATCCGCCATCAGAGCCTTTTACTACCAATGTACTGCATCCAAAATCTTTTGGAACTTCTTCTGATTTTGCTTTCACAAATCCATTTGACAGAAATGATGTGATATATTCTGCCATTTTTGCTTCTGAAGCCGCACCGCCCTGCGCCAGATATGCATCAAATCCATAGTCTCCTATAAATTCCATAGAATATAAATTATCCTCTAATTTTTTCACACTTTTTGCCGCCGTGATCTTTGTCCCAAACATCGACCACGCACCCATCAAAAAAACTCCACCTAATATAACTAATACTCCTAACACGATTAATAACATTTTCTTCATCCCTCTTTTAATGTTCCTCTTGATTGAATCTGGCTAACGCATCATTGATCGCATCTGCCGTGTCTTTATTTGTAAAATAAGAATATATATATACGAAAAGGTATACCAATAAAATCAAACCAAATAACTTTACTGCCTCTCCTGCATTTTTGTACCACTCAAACCAGTATCCCTCCAGCATGACAATGGATTCTACTGCCACAAAATGAAGTGCCATACGGATATAACATTGTTTCTTTGTAGGTTCTTCTCGAAACCAAAGGAGTACAGATGGCAGTGAACTTAAAAATCCGGTAAAGATCACCAGATATGGATAAAATGCACTGTACGTTATCACACTCTCTCCTTTAAATGTAGCTGCCAGATTGGGCAGACTGGTTATCACCAATATTCCTACTGTAATCACAAAAAACTGTGAGATTACGTATTTTAACAAATCTTTCATCATAACTTCCACCTCACATTCCAATCTTTCTCTTCAGGTCCGGCACGTATTGTCTCGAAATGATCACGGTTTCATTATTGGTAAGTTTTGCTTCAAATCTTCCATTCACCGATGGAACTACACTTCGGATCTTTGCGATGTTCAAAATCATAGACTTTGAGCATCGGAACAATTTTGTACCAGAAAGCAGAGCTTCCAATTCGTACAGCTTCTGCTTCGATTCATATACATTGTCGGCAAGATAGATAAAGGTTTTGTTATCTACCGATTCAATATAAAAAATATCTTTTGCGTTGATCTGAAAGACTTTATTCTCTTTATTTCCCAACAAAACATGTTCTGTCTTTTTCAGCATATCCACGATCCCGATGACTTCGTCATCAATCTCATGACAGTTGATCCTGATTTCTTCTTCGCAAGTTTTATCCACCTGCTTTACCGTTATTTTAAACATAACATTTCCTCCAAGCTTGATGGATACAGTATAAAATAAAAAAATCCAGCACGCAAACCGTATGCTGGTAAGTTGCATTTCAAAGGCGGTGAAATGCAGAGATTCTAATACAAGCAACTCACTGCATATAATTTAGATAAATGCAATGCTTTTGGAGTGGTCATGAAAAAAATAAATCTGAAAATACTTGCTCTGGCTGCTATTTTGCTAATTGGCACCGGTTATGGACTTTCGAAAACAGTCAGTGTCAGCAATACTGTAAACGGAAGAGAACTGCCTATTTATTCTGTGGAAACGGAGGAAAAGAAAGTAGCTTTGTCCTTTGATGCTGCATGGGGAAATGAAGATACGCAGAAAATTCTGGATATACTGGCAAAATATAATGTTCATGTTACATTTTTTATGACGGGCGGATGGGTTGAGTCGTACCCGGATGACTTAAAAAAGATTCAGGAAGCAGGTCATGATTTAGGAAATCATAGTGAAAATCATAAAAATATGAGTCAGCTATCTGATGCGGAATGTCAGGAAGAATTAATGAAAGTACATAATAAGGTAAAAGAGCTTACCGGAGTGGAGATGAATTTATTCAGGCCTCCATACGGTGACTATGACAATCATGTAATCACAAATGCAAAAGAATGCGGTTATTATGCAATTCAGTGGGATGTTGACAGTCTGGATTGGAAAGATTATGGCGTAGACAGTATTATCCAGACTGTAACAGAACATAAAAGCCTGCAAAATGGTTCGATTATCTTGATGCATAATGGAGCAAAATATACAGCCGAAGCACTGCCAACGGTAATCGAAACCCTTCAGGCAAAAGGCTACACGATTGTGCCGATTTCAGAATTGATCTACAAAGAAGACTATCATCTGGACGTAACAGGACGACAAATCAAGAACTAAAAACTTGCTTTTTTAGTAATGTTTTCCATTTTGTCTCTGCCCCTATACAAACTTTTCTTTTCATGCTAAACTGCCTCAGACAACATACAAGGAGGCTATGCAATGAAGAAATATATTTGTGAACCATGCGGTTACGAATACGATCCTGCAGTGGGAGATCCAGACAACGGTATCGCACCTGGAACTGCTTTTGAAGATCTTCCAGAAGACTGGGTTTGTCCATATTGCTTTTTAGGAAAAGAAGTATTCGTCGCTGAAGAATAAACAAGAGGCAGGTAAAAATACCTGCCTCTTACTACTTAAAATAAAATCTCCATTTTTGTACCTTTGCCAAGCTCGCTCTCTACCTTTATCTCCGCATTATGATAGATTGCGCCATGCTTTACAATGGAAAGTCCAAGTCCAGTTCCCCCTGTCTCCTTCGAATGGCTCTTATCTACACGATAAAACCGCTCGAAAATACGCTCCTGTTCATCACATGGGATACCGATTCCAGTATCTGCTACAATGATTTTCGGACCACGCAGTGTTTTTCCTACCCATATCTTCACACTTCCGCCATCTTTATTGTATTTCACCGCATTCTCGCAAATATTGTAAATCATCTCATCCAAAATATGTCTTACCCCCTGATAAACCACCTTTTCTCCGGTTATCTCCAAACGAACTTTCTTTTTTTCTGCCTGAAACGCCAGTCTGTTACAAGTTTCACGACAAAGTTCATATAAATCAACCTCCTCTTTTTCTGCTGCGATATTTTTTTCATCCAGCTTTGAGAGTTTGATAATATCTTCAATTAAAGTAATCATTCTGTTTGCTTCCAGATAAATTTTTTCAGAGAATCTTGCCATGTCTTCCGGCTTTGCGATTCCACTCTTCATGATCTCAGCATATCCTGAGATAGAAGTAAGCGGCGTTTTCAGTTCATGCGAAACATTGGCCGAAAATTCTTTTCGCATATTTGCAATCTGTTCTTTCGCCTTATTCTGCTGATCAATGTTCACCAGTAATGGGGTCAATTCCTCATATACCTCATTTTCCAATGGATTTTCCAGATCAAGTTCATTGATTGGCTGAATCAAACGTTTCGTCTGCCATTTTGAAAGGAAATATGCCAGAACCATCATCGCGCCCGACAGAACAATCATCAAAGGCAGCACATCTATAATCGTAGGAATCAAAGAATCCAATGTCTTTGACGCACGAAGTACCATACCGTCGTCTAATAATACTGCATAATAGTAAGTAGGCTTCCCAACCGTAGCTGATTGGCGAAGCGCATCTCCTTCTCCATACTGAAATGCATCCCTAACTTCCTGACGTGCTTTATGATTCTGAAAGGTATACTCATCTTCGCGTGAATCATAAAGGACTTCGCCTTCATCACTGATCAGGGTCAGTCTCGTCTCCACATGAGCATTGTCCATCTCTTCCAGATATTTTGTTCCTGAAATCCCAATCGCCGTCTTGATATAGATCGTCTCCTGCTTTACTTCCTCTTTCATCCCATTCAGATTCACAAAATAGAACACCGTCATCAAAATCGAAAACGAAGTCAGAAGCGTAACGAATATGACCAAAAGCATGCTTTTCTGGATTTTATTCCTCATGTGTGCCTCCTAAACGATAACCAACACCACGTACTGTCTGAATCAGTTCTCCTGCTTCCCCAAGTTTCTGACGGAGACTTCGGATATGTACATCCAACGTTCTTGTCTCGCCTTCAAAATCGAATCCCCAGATTTCTTCCAGCAGACGGTTACGAGTCAGAACAATATTCTTGTTCTGCATCAGGCGGCGTAAAAGTTCGAATTCTTTTAATGTCAATACTACATTTTCCCCATTTACCGTAACTTCGTGCTTTTCTAAATCAATCTTCAGGCCATCCGTTTCATACACTTCTGCCTTGCTTACTGGTTTCGTTCTTCGAAGAACCGCTTTTACTCTGGAAACGAGTTCCATCATTCCGAAAGGCTTTGTGACATAATCATCTGCTCCTGCATCCAATCCAATTACTACATCGTATTCTGCTCCCTTTGCAGTAACCATGATTACCGGAATCTCTCTGGTCTTCGCAGAAGATTTCAACTTTTTCAATATCGACAATCCATCTTCCCCCGGAAGCATAATATCCAGCAAGATCAGCTCTGGTGTATCATCATACGCCAGCGCTTTCATCATCGCATTTCCATTTTCAAACCCTCTTGCCTCAAATCCAGTAGAACTTAGCGTATACACAACTAACTCTCGAATATTATTGTCGTCTTCTACACAAAAAATCATCTATGATTCTCCTTTATCTGTAGTCGAAGCGAATCATGACATCCACTCCGCTGCTTACTTATCCCTGAAAACTGCTATTGCAGCTTCGGAAATAAGATTAAATGGCAGCACTGTCTTTATGAACTCCTGTAATTGAAAATTCAACCCACTCTGCGATATTTGTCGCATGGTCACCAATTCTCTCCAGATATTTTGTGATCATCATAATATCAATTGCTTTCTCGCCCTGATTTCCTTTGTCTTTTGCGATAATATCCACAAGTTTCTTTTTCATCAGGTCAAATAAATGATCTACTTCATCATCTGCAACCATTACTTTTCTTGCCATTGCCAGATCTTTATTTACATATGCAAGAATGCTGTCATGTACCATCTGGCTGGTTGCTTCTGCCATTTTTGAAATATAATCCAAATTACTTACTTCTGACATTCCTGCTGAAATAATGATCTCCGCGATATCAGAAGTCTGATCTCCGATTCTTTCCATATCTGTAATCATTTTCAGTGCTGCTGAAATTTGTCTTAAATCTCTGGCTACCGGCTGTTGTTGTAATAAAAGCTTTAAACAAAGACTCTCGATTTCTTTTTCCATCTGATCAATCTCTTCGTCTTCCTTAATCACAAGCTTTGCCTGGGCCAAATCCCCATTTTTCAAAGCCTCTGTTGCATTTGTGATCGCCTTCTCACACAAACCACCCATGCCGATCAAAAGTGCACTAAGCTGTTCAAGCTGCATATCAAATCGATTTCTCATCTTAACCAAACCTCCCTGTAATATAGTCTTCGGTACGTTTATCTGAAGGTATTGAGAATAACTTTTCTGTCTCGTTGTACTCAATTACTTCTCCCAATAAGAAAAATGCAGTATTGTCGGATACACGAACAGCCTGTTGCATATTGTGCGTAACCATGACAATAGTATAGTCTTTTTTCAATTCCATCGCAAGGTCTTCTATTTTGGATGTAGAAATCGGGTCGAGAGCTGAAGTTGGTTCATCCATTAACAGCACTTCTGGCTGAACAGCCAATGCACGTGCAATACAAAGTCTCTGCTGCTGTCCTCCTGACATTCCAAGAGCACTTTTCTTTAATCTATCCTTACATTCATCCCAAATCGCCGCATCACGAAGTGATTTTTCTACGATATCATCCAGTTTTGACTTTGAATGAATTCCATGTGTTCTAGGGCCAAATGCGATATTATCATAAATACTCATTGGAAATGGATTTGGCTTCTGAAATACCATTCCGACTCTCTTTCTTAAAAGGTTCACGTCCATATTCTGATAAACATTCTGGCCATCTAAAAGAATGTCACCTGTGATCTTGCATCCTTCTACTAAATCATTCATTCGGTTCAGAGACTTTAACAGTGTTGATTTTCCACAGCCACTTGGCCCAATAAATGCAGTAATTTTATTCTCTTCGATATCGAGATTTACATTTTTCAGTGCATGAAAATCTCCATAATAAAGGTCCAGGTTTTTTATGTTAATTTTCTCCATTTTAATTTCCTTTCGCTAATTTCTTTGCTACAAAGCTTGATAACGCATTGATTCCGATTACTACTACCAGAAGAATAACTGCAGTTGCATAAGCCTGATCCATATACAACGCCTCATTCGAAAGATTATACATATGTACAGCAAGCGTTCTTCCTGAATCAAATACGCTGTCAGGAATTTCTGCTACTGTTCCTGCTGTATAGATAAGTGCTGCTGTTTCCCCTACGATTCTTCCGATGGCAAGGATGACACCAGCCAGAATTCCTGGAATTGCAGACGGCAATACGATACGAAATACAGTACGAAGTTTTCCTGCGCCAAGCCCAAAACTTCCTTCTCGAAAACTATCCGGCACCGATTTTAATGCTTCTTCTGTTGTACGCATGATCGATGGAAGTACCATGATCGCTACTGTAAATGCTCCGGCAAGAAGAGAATGTCTCCATTTCAAAGCATTTACAAAAAACAGCATCCCGAAAAGACCATATACAATAGAAGGGATTCCGGATAATGTCTCTGTTGTGATTCGGATCACTTCCACAAACTTATTTCCACGCTTTGCATATTCCACCAGATAAATTGCTGAAAAAATTCCGATTGGAACTGCGATCAAAAGTGCCAGAATCGTAATGATGATCGTATTGATCAATGCAGGCATCAAAGTTGCATTTTCCGTATTGTATTCCAGTTCAAACAGACTTGGTTTGATATGTGGAATACCATTGATCAAAATGTATGCGATCAGGAACAGTAACACTGTAAAAGTTAATCCTGCCGCTAACAGCACAAGTCCTTTCAGAACTTTTGAACCCACATGCTTTTCGTACATTTTTTGTTTGAATTTTTTAATCATGATTTCCCCTCCTGTTAATAAGTGATACAGAAAGGTTGATAATCAAAATAAATACAAACAGGACAACGGCTGTTGCGATCAGTGCTTCTCTATGTAATCCTTCTGCATATCCCATTTCCATAACAATGTTTGTAGTAAGTGTTCTGATTCCTTTCAAAATACTCTCCGGCATACGCGCCTGATTTCCGGCAACCATGATCACCGCCATCGTTTCTCCGACCGCACGGCCAATCCCCAGTACGACACCAGCCAGAACTCCCGATTTTGCTGCAGGAAGCACAACCGAAAACACACTTCTTTCGTGCGTTGCGCCAAGTGCGAGTGCACCTTCATAATAAGCTGCCGGCACTGCACGGATCGCAGATTCTGTCACACCAATGATTGTCGGCAGGATCATGATCCCCAAAAGAATCGATGCTGTCAAAATACTGCTTCCATTGGATGCTTTTTCAAGCACACCGATGGATTTCAGCCAGCGGGTGCAATCACGCACCACTGGAACGATCACTACGATACCGAAAAAGCCATAAATAACTGATGGAATTCCGGCAAGCAGCTCTGTTGCAGATTTTAATGGAGCATAGATTTTCTTTGGACAATATTTTGCCATGAACACAGATGTTAAAATTCCAATCGGCACTCCGATGATGATCGCTCCTGCGGTAACATAAAGACTTCCTACGATCATAGGAAGAATTCCATAAATATTATTTGACGGTGCCCACTTTTCACCACTCAAAAACTCAAAAAGACCTATTTCTTGAATTGCAGGAATCCCATTTGAGAATAAAAACACACAAATGAGAGTTACCGCCAACACCGAAGCGCAGGCGGCAATGAAGAAAACTCCCTGCATGAACGTTTCTTTCCATGCTTTTTTCATCTTATTTCATTCCTCGTTGACTATTCAATAATTTCATCCCATGTAAGAACTTCGCCTACATAAATGCTTTTTACTTGTTCGCTTGTGATATTATCTAAAGTATTTGCATGGTTAACAATCACTGCGATACCATCTGTTGCAATGACTGTTCCTGTTAAACCTGCTTCGATTTCGGAATCTTTTAATTCTCTTGAAGCCATTCCGATATCACATGTACCTTCTGCTGTCATTGACATACCTGTTGAAGAATCGTTTGTCTGGATTTCAATTTCAGCTTCTGTGTTGATTGCAAGGTATGCTTCTTTTAATTTTTCCATAACTGGTGATACTGATGAAGAACCTGCGATCACAATTTTACCTGCTGGTTTGCTTCCTTCATAAGGAACTGCTCCATCTAATGCAATGTAACCGTTTTCTGAAATTACTGCCTGACCTTCTTCGCTTAAGATAAAGTCGATAAAGTCTTGTGCTACTTCGCTGATATCACCTTTTGTTGCAATGTTAAATGGTCTTGCTACTTTGTATGTACCGTTTTTGATGTTTGCTTCTGTAGCTTCAGCTCCATCTACTTTTAATGCTTTTACTGTGTCATTTAATGAACCAAGTGATACGTAACCAATTGCATATTCATCGCCTGCAACTGTTGTCATCATAACTGATGTGCTGTTTGTAGGACTTGCTTCTTCTGTTGTATAGTCTACTTTGTCACCATTTTCGTCTTTTTGTTCGATTCCAAATAATTCGATGAAAGCTCCTCTTGTTCCTGAACCTTCTTCTCTTGTAAGAACTGAGATATCGTATGATGGGTCAAATGATGCTTCTTCTTGTACATCATCGTTGCTTCCGCATCCAACGATCACACTCATTGCCATAACTACTGTTGCTGCTAATGCTAAAACTTTTTTTAATTTCATTTTACATTTCTCCTTTAGTTAAGAATTTCTAGTTATCTTCTTCACAGCTTCTATCTTATTCTTTCAATGTAAAATCAAAAATCGCATTTTTGTTAAATGTATGTAAAATAAAAAGTGGATCCTTATTTCTAAGAATCCACTATCTCTTCTGCAACTACTATATATCGTTTGTCTGGCTGCCCTGTAATACAGGTACTCATTGTAATCAATTTACTATTCTCATCAATCGACATACCTTCTCGGAAGAAACTTCCCTCTCCGCCGATTTCCTTCAGTGACTGGATAAATGCAGTTCTGTCTTCCATATTATCATTGTCATAGGTGTACATAATATGGCGATTGTCATAGATCACTGCTGCATATACACGATACGTCTTTGTCTCTGTCTCAGTATAAATCGTCACCGTATCATGTGACTCGAAAAACTCATAGTCTTCAAATTTGTGCAAATGCTTGAACATACTGCCATCCCGCATATCATGTCCGTAAATCAATGTATTAAAATCGCTGAAATCTTTTGCATTTACTTTTTCAGTATAGATTGATCCAGGATAACCGGTCACGCCGTCAATCGTATGCTCCAGATAATAACTGTCATCTGTCGCACTTTGAAGAATCGGGTAGTCGATATTTGTATCTTCAATCCGAATCCATGCATACACATCATCATTTACTGATTTCCAGTATGCAAAATCAATCGGGCTTTCATAGACTTCCTCTTCTGGCTCATCTTCAACCGGCTCGTCTAAGACGATCGGTTCCGGTTCCTGCTGCAAAGTCTTTTCAGGCTCCTTCTCTCTGGTCAGCCAGAAGATTGCTGCCCCAATGATGCAAACCAGTAACACAACCACGCTAACTGTAATTACTTTTTTCTTTTTCATTTCAATTCCTTTATTTATAATCGTTTTTCAAAATTACCCACTACCATAGAGCCTTCATTCAGAATGATAAAAGCATGCGGATCAATACGATGAATGATTTCCTTTAATTGTTCTACTTCATATTTTGAAATCATAATATATAAAATATGAGAAGTTTCGTTTGTATAAGCGCCTACGCCTTCCCACTTTGTTACGCCTCGTCCCATTTCTTTCAATACGATGTCTTCGATTCCTTCCTGTTTTGTGAAGACCATGACACTCATATTGATATTCTGAACATGAACTCTGTCACATGCCATTGCAAGCACTGTAGTATAAATAAGAGAATATACCACGACTTCCAGATCAAACATCCATAAACAAACAGCATACACTGCAACATTCATCATGATCGCGATCTTTCCAACGCTGAATCCCGGATACTTCTTCGCAAAAATAACACCAATGATATCCTGTCCGCCGCCGGAACTTCTTCCTCTTAAAATCATCCCAACACCTGTACCAACTACAAGCCCGCCAATGATACAAGACATCAGACGATCGTCAAAGATTGCTTCTTTTGGGATTGGAATAAATGTCATAAATGCCGTCTGAATTGTAACGGAAATCAACGAACGCACTAAAAATCCTTTTCCCATTTCTTTGAATGCCCAATAAAAAATTGGAATATTGATAATATAATAAATAATACCGGCAATATCAATCTGCTTCAAAAATGAAAAATCAAATATCTGGAACAGCACGGTACGAACTAACTGTGCAATACCCATAAATCCACCATTGTACAATCCTAATGGCGTAATAATCACATTCACTCCGAATGCAAATAAGAAACATCCTCCGACAGACCAGAGTGTTTCAATCATCTCTTTTTTCTTTTGTGTCGACATATAAGCCCCCTGCATAATAAAAAAATACCTATAGGAAAATCCTATAGGTATATTCTACTCATTTGTAATTAAAAATCAATCATTTTTTAATCTTTGTCACGCGCATTATATTCTAAAATCACATCATTCAGCTGCAGCATGCGCTCATCCAATGCAGAAACCATGTCTGCACATTCCTTTAAATCCTGACTGATACTTTCTGGGGCATTCCCCTCAAATTTGTAATAAATCTTGTGTTCCAGACTCGCCCAGAAGTCCATTGCAATCGTACGAATCTGAATCTCCACTTTTGTCTCAACAACACTGTCTGAAAGAAAAACTGGTACAGATACCAGCATATGGTAGCTCTTGTAGCCACTGTCCTTTGGATGCTTTATGTAGTCCTTGATTGATAATACTTTTAAATCACTTTGATTGCCAAGCATCTCTGCCAATCGATAAATATCTGATGTAAATGAGCAAATCAATCTTACACCGGCAATGTCATTGACATACTTCACCATGTTTTCAATAGATGTCTCATGTCCATTACGTTTTAGTTTCTTAACAATACTTTCTGGTGTCTTGATCCTTGTCTTAATGTGTTCGATCGGATTGTATTGATGTACGTGATGGAACTCATCATTCAGGATTTCAATTTTTGTACCTACTTCTTTCAGAGCCGCATTGTATAGAAACATAACCGTCTTCCAGCTATCGACATCTTCGTAATTTTTAATTGCTTCTAGCATCGTCAAATCTCCTATCTCTTCCCGAAGCTTTCTATCAATATTATAGCACACGGTCGAGACAGTGTCACAAATTTCAGCTAATTTTTAGATTTATAAATGAAACTTAATGTTTTATGCATAAATTATACATCGAGTTTCATATCACCGAATTTGATCCAATTTTTCTTTCTCATAAATTCAGAAATCGCCAGTGTAACTACTGCTGGTAAAATGATCTGAATCACTAAAATTTTGATAAGAACGATCGAAGGTGCTTCTACTGCTGTCATTGTCTGCCATGTCATAATCTGACCAACGAGGCCTGCTGTTCCCATACCAGATCCAGTTGCATTGTTTGTCATATGAAATACCATAGTTCCAACTGGTCCTAATATTGCACTTGAAAGGATTGCCGGAAGCCAGATAATTGGTTTCTTTACAATATTAGGAACCTGAAGCATCGAAGTTCCGATTCCCTGTGCAACAAGGCCCCCGATTTTATTTTCTCGATAACTTGCAACGGCAAATCCAACCATATTACAGCAGCATCCTACTGTCGCTGCACCTGCTGCAAGTCCTGAAAGATTCAAAATAACACCTAATGCAGCTGAACTGATTGGAAGTGTTAAGATCATTCCCATAAGTACAGATACAATGATTCCCATTAAAAATGGCTGCTGTTCTGTTCCCCAGTTGATCAATTCTCCTAATGCCAGCATAAACTGTGAAATTGGTGGTCCTAAAATCAATCCAACCACTGAACCAACACCAATTGTAACGATCGGTGTTACCAAAATGTCTACTTTTGTTTTACCTGAAACCATCTGCCCAAGTTCAATCGCTACATATGCAGCAAGAAATGCTCCAAGAGGTTCTCCAGGGCCAGATAATACGATCGCACCTTCTACTAAAACTGTGCCTGCTAAAAGTTTACTTGCAAATGCTCCGATCATACCCACGATTGCTGCTGATACAACTACCAGTGGACTTGATTTAAAACGATATGCAACACCAACTCCAATACCTGCTCCTGTCAAAGCTGCTGCAACTTTCCCCATCAAAAAGATCATATCTCCAACGTTGCCCCCAATCAGAGTGCCCACTTGCTGAATGATCGTTCCGACGATCAGGGTTGCGAACAAGCCTTGTGCCATACCAGAAAGTCCATCAATAAAGACTCTGTTCAACCATTTTTTTAAACTATCCATGTCTCTTCTCCTTTAGATCATCAACTGTAAATTTGTCTGTCTTGTCACCAGTGTAGTCTATCATAGCGTTTATAGAAAATCAATCACAAACCTTTCAAATGTTGAAAATACCATGCAAAGTAGGTTATAATACCTAGAACAAAACGTGATCAAGAAAGGGTTAATAGAATGTTTCGTTTATGGGGTAAAATCTGGAAAGATAATAGAATGTTAAAAGATACTGTCATCTGCAATGACACGGAAGATACCAGAACACACAAGATCTTTCAGGCATTGGATGAGATTTGTTACGAATTTGACTTAAGCAAACCAATCTGGCTGGATTCTAATATTGCAGAATTCAAAAAACACGATAAAACAAGATTTCGAAGCGATAATTTCGTAGATTCGATTGAGTTTGATTTCCTTGAGATACAGATTATAGAAGAATAAGGATTTGTCTGATTAAATAAAAAGTTCCAGCAAGCTCTAATGACTTGCTGGAATTTTTTTGGTGTTGGTAATTGCAATTTTTAATTCATATGCTCTAATACTTCTTCTGCAATATTTCTTGCATGGTCTGAAATACGTTCCAGACATACAAGCATATCTAAGAATATAATACCTGCTTCTGTATTACATTCATTGTTTGTAAGACGTTTGATGTGTTTTGAACGAAGTTTAATTTCTAATTCATCTGCCAATGTCTCTTTTTCAATTGCTTTCACAGCTTTTTCTTTGTTTTCTTCCATAAAAGCGTCCATTGCATATTTGTAGCTGTCGAAACAGATTTGAATCATTTCTTTCATTTCAGCCTGTGCCATTTCAGAGAAATAGAGTTTCTTTTCTGCCATTTCCTGTGCATATTCTGAAATATTTTCGCAGTAATCACTGATACGTTCGATATCGTTTACAACCTGAATCAAACGAGTCGCCTGCGCATGTTCTTTTTCACTGATCTGAAGACTTGTGATCTTGATCGTATATTCTGTAATGACTGATGTAAATTTATCCACAACGCTTTCGTCTTCTTTTAATTTTGTAATATCTTCTGCCTTTTGTGTGAATAAAACATTCTCTGCAACATCCATTGTCTCTTTTACAATATTACCCATGTGACCTACTTCTGAAATAGTAGCCTGAAGGGCAATCGATGGTGTCTGTAACATTCTTTCGTCAAGAGATACTCTGTTTGCTTCTTCCACTTCATCGTTGACACCACTGATTTTCTTAGCGAGTTTAATGATCCAGTCGGATAATGGGAATAACAATACCGTTGTAGCAATATTGAATGCAGTATGAACTGTACTGATCTGTGTCTGCGAAATATTGCCTTGTCCCCATGCTGGATTGACAATCGTAAAGAATGCAATTGCAACAATACTGAAAATGATCGTACCAATAATATTAAATAATAAATGCATTAACGCTGCTGTCTTTGCGTTTTTCTTTGCTCCCATACTTGACATCATGGCAGTCACACATGTACCGATGTTCTGTCCCATGATAATATAAATTGCTGCATTAAACGGAATCAATCCGGCAGCTGCAAGACTCTGTAAAATACCAACTGATGCGGATGAACTCTGAATGATCGCTGTTACACCTGCACCTACGAGAATACCTAAGAATGGATTTCCTCCTAATGTTACAAATAAATTCGTGAATGCTGGTACTTCTTTTAATGGGCTTACTGCATCTGACATATTGGAAATACCGACAAACAGAAGTCCAAATCCAACTACAATGCTGGCCACATCTTTCGATGTCTTTCTTTTTCCTGTTAACATTACAACAACCCCGATTGCGATCGCGATTGGAGCCAATGTACTAGGTTTCAGGAAATCAGCCCATTCACCTGCTGATACCAGCCATCCTGTAATTGTGGTACCGATGTTTGCCCCCATGATAACTCCCATAGCCTGCGTTAAATTCATGATGCCCGCATTTACAAAACCTACAACCATAACTGTTGTCGCTGAAGAACTTTGAATCACAGCCGTAATAAATGCACCTAATAATACGCCTAAAAGTTTTGTTTTCGTAAGTGCTTCCAAAAGAGTCTTCATTTTATTTCCGGCTGCATTTTCAAGACCAGATGCCATGATCTGCATTCCGTAAATAAACATACCCAGGCCACCTACAAAAGGGATAATAATGCTGAAATAGTCCATTGTTTTTCCTCCTACTTTTCTCTAAGTAAACAATACATTTGTTAAATTAACATTATCTCCCGAATAAAACAAGAATTTTTTGTTCCTTTGCCTTTGTTTTCCAAAAATTTTACATAGATTTTACATTTGTCATTCTTTCATTTTACACAGATTTTACTTTTTCATTTTCGGATTAAATATCCACGATGCCAGATATGCAAGCACCAATGCGCCTGAAATTCCTACCGCGCTCGCAGTAAATCCTCCCATAAAAATCCCAATAAAACCTTCTTTTGCGATTGCTTCTTTTACACCCTTCCATAATAAATTGCCAAATCCAAGCAGCGGTACACTTGCACCTGCTCCGGCAAATTTGGTAAATGGTTCATAAATATTCAAAAATCCAAGAACGCTTCCAGAACATACCAACAGGACCATGATCCTTCCCGGCATCATTTTTGTCCGATCCATTAAAATCTGCACAAGCGCACAGATGAGTCCGCCTACCCAAAACGCATTAAAATATTCCATATTTTCTCCTAACAGTGTTCCAGTACGATGCCATGTGCAATTCCAGGAACACTTTCTCCTTCATTAAAACTTACCGTTGACATCAATGCTCCTGTCGGAACAAAAAGCACTCTTTTCCATTCGCCCTTCTCGATTCGCGGCAGGATATATGCCGCCAGCGTCACTGCAGCGCATCCACATCCGCTTCCGCCTGCATTCGTATCCTGAGTCTGCTGATCATAAATGATCATCCCGCAGTCCACATGATTTGGTTTGATATCTCTTCCATTTTTTCTCATAAAATCAAATAGGATACTTTGTCCCACATAACCCAGGTCGCCGGTAAAAATCCTATCATAATCGGATTCTTTTCGCCCAAAATCCTCCAGATTTCTTAAAATCGTATCACAAGCGGCAGGAGCCATACATGCCCCCATATTCTGGGAATCTTTCAGACCAAAATCTACGATTTTTCCGATTGTCACCCCGGTAATTCTGACATGCGTTTTTTTCTTTCCTACCAGGAACGCACCGCTCCCTGTTACCGTCCATTGTGCAGACAATGGTCTCTGACTCGCATAACTTAGCGGAAAACGAAACTCCTTCTCTGCGCTCCCAAAATGGCTGGAAGTCACTGCTAAAATATGCTCTCCATACCCTGCTGCAACACTCATCGATGCAAGTGCCAGTGCCTCCCCGGACGTAGAACATGCCCCAAAAAGGCCAAACATTGGAATCTCCAGTTCCTCTGCCGCTCCCATGGACGTTGCGATCCCCTGTCTTAAAAGGTCACCGCCAAACAAATACCGGATATCTTTCGCATGTACGTTAGCCTTTTCCATTGCCCGCAGACATGCCTCCTTCTGCATCTTACTCTCTGCTGCCTCCCATGTACTCTCGCCAAACAGACTTTCCTCGTCCATCTGATCAAACAACATTCCAAGAGGTCCGTCTGCCTCTTTTTTCCCCACAACCGAACTACTGCTGATTATATATGGTGCATTATCAAATTGAATGCTTTGCTTTCCTACTATCATTTCTATCACCTCAAAACATAGTCTTTGTAAAATCCATTATTTTATACACATATTTTTTCTAGTATGCTATGATAAATAAAAGGAATGATTTTACAAAGGAGAATGCGTATGTACTACATATTTGCAATTTTATTGGGGTACTTATTAGGATGTTCCAGCATGTCATATTACCTTGCGAAATGGAACGGTGTCGATATTCGTTCGAAGGGTTCTAAAAATCTGGGTGCATCCAATGCAATGATGCTGATGGGCTGGAAAGCCGGAATTCTGGTAGGAGTTCACGATATCGGAAAAGCTGCACTTGCCGTCATTCTGGCAAACATGATTTTCCCGGGAATCCCACACATTGGTGCTGTAGCCGGTGTTGCCTGTGTCTGGGGACACATTTTTCCATTTTACTTAAAATTCAAAGGTGGAAAAGGATTTGCTTCCTTCCTCGGCATGGCGCTTGCGATCAACTGGAAATTCACACTGGTATTATTGGTAGTGGTTGTGATCGTCACTTTGGTGACAGACTACATTGTAGTCGGAACTATGACAAGCATCTTATCCTTCCCGACATACATGGGAATTGCCACACAGAGCTATGTGCTTCCATTGATTATTCTGGCAGCTTCGGTACTTATTATTTATAAACATCGCGAAAATCTTGTGAGAATTTATAAAGGAACTGAGATTGGTTTTCGAAGTGCCAACAGAGGCGAACATAGAAATTAATATCACGACAAAACATTAGGGCTGCGTTTGCAGCCCTTTTTATGTATCCTTCTATTTAAAAGCGCTATAGGATTGCCACTAAAAAGATAATTGCAGCAATACAGATAAATGTAAGAATCAATGCCGTGATCAGACATAAGTTTCTCTTTTCCGCAATAAATCTGCCAATTTTTTTTCATGTCCATCGCTTTCTGTCTCCTTACTTTGTAAATTTATTATACATTTGAAGCAGAAAAATGGACACCCCACAAATAGCGAATTGCCAAAAACTGCATTTATATACTATAATATCCTTATTACTTAAGGAGGAACGATACCTATGGAATTATTTTTACACAACATAGAACTTTTCCTAACATATATCGTGGAAATCAGTACCATTTTGTTAGAACTGTTCGGCGTGATCGTTTTGGTCTACACAGCCATCAAATCCTTTGTTCTCTGGACTCGCCGCAGCGACAACCTGCGCCTGGAACTGGCACAGGGAATCGCCCTGTCACTGGAATTCAAAATGGGAAGCGAAGTTCTTCGTACTGTTGTAGTACGTGACTGGTCAGAACTTGGTATCTTAGGTGCCGTTATTTTCCTGCGTGGTCTGCTTACATTCCTGATCCACTGGGAAATCAAACACGAAAAAGAAGATTTGGAGAAAAAACTTTAATCTCAAAAGGGGATATTGCTTATGTGATCAGCAATATCCCCCTCTTGTTTAAAAGTAGCGTTCTCCTAAACTATTTACATAATTCTCCATATCTGTTCTTGTATGCATCTGTCTGCTTTTTTCTACGACTGCTTCTTTTTCCGCATCATCCATCTTCGCAAATGCCTCCATCGATTTTGCATTCGCAGCCAGAGACAGACCAAATCCAATCGGCATGTCTCCGCCTTCTCCGATATTCCATTGTTTTTCACTACTCATATATACTACTTCCTTTGCTTGATTCGTTTGGTTATAGTATCTTTTTATTTTTCAATCCTATTCCTTCAGATTTAAATATTTTCTTACGAATAAAACAACTTCCCGCACGCGTCCTTCTGTATAAGCCGGTTTCATATCTGCCTGTGCAAGTATCTCTGGATAGCTAAGGCTTCCACCGCACGCACACAGCTTTTCATAAGAACTCCATGTAGCTTCTGGATCTTCCTGCATTCGTCGGAAGAAATTACACTAATCTGTATTTACCTCTTGCTTCTTTCACAAGGACTCCCTCTTCCACTAATTTTTTCAACACCCTCTGCAGCTGCCTCCTGCTCCGATTCAGACGAAACGCAGTCTCCTCTATGCTCGTCATCCTTTCGTCCTCACACTCATAACGTATATAGTGAATGAATTGCTCTTCCAGAGTCGCATGCAAAGACTCGCCCATAACACTATACATTTTCTGAGACATGGTGCGGCATAGATAACGAAGAAATGCATTATCATTCAAAAGAACTTTTCGATATCGGTCCAATGACAATTCCAGACTATAGACTGTTTCTTTTACTTCCTGTATATTTCCTGTTTCTACTCCTTCAAAAAATTCCACATCTCCCATCAGTGCGAAACAGTCCGCGTGCTTGATCAGAAATGTTCTTCCATTTTTATCAACGGAATAGATATCCCACTTTCCATCTACAATGAATTTCAGATATTTTGTTGTGAGACGTTCTGCATTCATCCATTCTCCCACTTCATATCGGTACAGTCTAAATTCCAAATCCGGCGTATCAAATAGTTTTTCAATCTGATACTGTTTCAAATACTTATTTTTTAATTTTTTATCCAAAATTTCCTGCATTTATTACTCCTTTGTGACACATGTCATATTTTTCTCATTTTCACTAAGTATAATACATCTTATATGAAAAAAGAATGGAGGATTTGATATGTCAAATATTTTTGAAGATGCACCAATTCACAAAGCGTTTTTCTCACTTGCGCTTCCTTCTGTATTTGGGAAAATCATTATGGTTTTATATAATTTAGCAGACACCTGGTTCGTAGCCAGCACGGGAGATGCCAATATGGTTGCCGGCGTTTCTTTGATTTCGCCAATTTTTATGATTCTGATTGCCCTAGGAGATATCTTTGGCATCGGCGGAAGTTCCATCATTTCCCGTCTTATGGGAGCTAAGCAAAAAGAAGATACGAAGCGCATGAGTGCCCTTTGCTTTTACGGTTCTCTCATCCTTGGCGCTATTCTGATGGTGATTCTACTTCTCGCAAAGGAACCGCTTTTGGTACTCCTTGGAACTGACAGTTACACCTATTCCCATGCTGCGGATTACTACACGTACCTTGTAATCGGCGCCCCATTTATCCTGGCTTGTAATGTTCCGATGAACCTTCTCCGCTCAGAAGGTCACGCAAAAGCCTCTATGGTAGGTTCCATCACAGGTTCCGTAACGAATATTGTTTTAGATGCCGTTTTTATCATGGGATTACATATGGGCGCTGCTGGAGCAGCAATTGCGACCGTTCTTGGTAATGTCGCTTCCATCCTTGTGTACGCCTTGTTTTACCGCAAAGCAGAATGGATCAGCGTTTCCCCAAAATGCTTTCATTTCTCTTGGAGCGATATGAAAACAGTAGCAGTCGTGGGTGTTCCAGCTTCCCTTACCAACATTATGAACAGTATCGCAACAACGCTCACCAACCGTTTTCTTCTTCCATATGGAAATGACGTGATCGCTGCATGGAATATCGCCGCTAAATGTACCATGATCTGCACCATGCTTATTGTATCCTTCTCATTCTCTTCACTGCCACTGATCGGCTACAACTATGGACAGAAGAACTATAAGAGAATGAAAGAGATTTTGAAGTTTATCTTCACATTCGAACTTGGTCTAACATTAGCCTTCTCTATGCTTTTGGCACTCTGCGCACCGCAGCTCATCGCTGCCTTCATGAGCGACGCAGGCATCATTGCTACTGGAACTCAGATTCTGCGCTGTCAATTATTAGGTACCTGCTTTATGGCCATCGTCCTCATCTGCACCTGTACCTTCCAGGCCACAGGTAATGGAAAAGCAACGCTTGTTTCCACACTGGGAAGACAAGGCTTTGTATTTATTCCAGTCCTCTTTATCTTTTCACATTTGTGGGGATATAATGGGGTACTGTATACACAGCCTGTAACAGATATGATCACAACAATATTGGTCGTAACACTACTTAGAAAAAGTATCAAAGAAATGAAATAGGAGTGGTTTATACCACTCCCAAAGACCTGTCCTTCCTCTAGTGTCAACTAGAGGAGAAAAATTTTCTAACTAGTTCTTTTTTCTCTAAACAGAAAATAAATGTATATCAAATCCAGCATGAGACAAAGAAGTCCCGTAATCAAAATGTAGGTATGTATTCCACCTGCTTCTACGCAGCCCCAAATGGTTGGTGTCAATGTTCCGATACATTTGCATACTGCACCAAGAATGGAAAAACCTTTCGAATTTCCTCTTTGGAACAACGCTGTCAAAAACAGAACTGACATTGCAACATTCTGCGCAAATGCAGAGTAAATAGATGCTTCTGTTGCAGTATCACAATGTAAATAGAACGCAAATTGCATACCTACACACACCACAAGTGCCAGCACGGTGTAAGGAACAAAATATTTTTTTGCATTTTCAGGAAGATATTGCTTTCCGTACTTAAACCAGCATACGAGAATTGCCACATCACATAATGCCCAGGCCAAATCAGCTATATTCTGCACCATTATAAATTCTTTTGAGATAAAGAATCCATCTATAGAATATAAAAATTCCCATACAATATTCAACCCTAATGCAAAAAGCGGCATTCCACAAGCCTTGTCCTTAAAACCATTTCGAATCAATTCAATATACACGATTGTCCAGCAGATTCCGCTGATACCAACTAATACTAATCCTATTTCGTTCATTACCATTAACTCCTGTTATAAATTTGTTTTTATATATTTTTCTTTTAAGATCATACCAATATATATCAAATCAAAAACCGAACAGAATATGCCACAGCATAATACATACGGATTGAAGGTCATCCACCCCATTAAGATTGTAGGAGCAACTGTACCAATCCATTTTGCAACAGCAAGCAAAAATGACTGTCCTTTCATATTCCCTCGTTTCCAATACATATCGATAAACAGAATGCTCATCAGCAGATTTTGCAAGAATGCAGAATATTCCGCCGCACGCACACCTCCAAACTGAACAATAAAAACAATCTGAAGCGCAAAACAACATATAAGTCCTAAAATAGTCCAAGGCACAAACCATTTTTTTGGTGCATGTGTTTTCCATTCTTCCTTCCCATGCTTGAAATAAGTATAAAGAATTATCACATCCAATCCTGCCCAAAATCCATTTACGATGGTTTGTGCTAATGTCATTCCTTGCATTGCACCATGCCAATTGAACATCAATTCTCCTGCAAAGTTAATAAGTTCCCATGCAAATTTAATCCTAAAGCATAAAAAGGCATCGAATATGTCTTGTCACGAAACCCAAGTCGAATACATTCTTCGTATACAATCATCCATCCAACACCGCTAAGCAGCGTCAAAAACATTTCCATCAAAACACCTCCCTTGACATTTGTAATAGTTCATGCCATAATCTTATCATCGTGTTGACAAATGTCAATGTTTTATCAACAAGTTATACATTCATAGGGGGATTGTCAATGTATCAAGGAAATAATATAACTGCAATTCAATCTCAGAAATGGCTGGGTGAGAGCCTCATTAAACTAATGGAACAACAGGATTATCAGACAATTACCATTGGTGCAATCTGTAAAGAAGCAGACTTATCTCGTCAGACGTTTTATAATGTTTTTGATAACAAAGACGACATTCTTCGTTTCTGTCTTAGAACACAATATGAAAATCAGTTTCATCGATTTGAAAATCAAGAAAGCATTACTGTTCAGCAGGTCGTAGGTGTCTTTTCATTAGTAGTCGCCGAAAATCAAAAATTATTACGACTTATGGTAAAAAATAATTTAGAAAGTATTTTGACCGATGAAATGACAAAATGCGTTTCACTATTTGCAGACTACTTTGTAAAAAAAGCAGAACATCTTTCTATGTTACCTTATTCCAGAGTCTTACTTAGTGGTGCATTAGGACATTTACTCGTCTACTGGTTTCAGCAAAAACAACCGATTTCTATCGAACAATTAACCCATTTAATTACTAATTTCTTAGAAGGGAACTTATTCGAATTATCTGACGGCGATTCTTAAATAAAACCATTTCATTCAAATATATGCAAACAAGGAGTGGTCTAAACCACTCCCCACATCTTCCCTATCTAATATACAAGCCCCAGTACCCAGCTGGGAAAAATCCCATACAAAATCACGGGGCCTGCAATGGTAAATATCTTTGCACCAAGCCCAAAGACCTGTCCTTCCGCTAGTGCGGGCTAAGGGACAACCTGAAATTTACTTATTTCTCTTTCAAACCCTTCTTCTCTATCAGCAAAGTTATAAGCGTTGCTGTTATCAGATAAATTGCAAGTATCACGAAATCTAATACTATCGAAAGATATGGGCGAGGATAAAAATGTGCCATTTTTTCTACTACAAACCTGATAGGAAAGTATGTTCCTAACCAAGCAGAAATCTTATAAAACTTTTTGCGAAATGCTTTGGTAGCTTCATTTGCTCCACCTTTTTTCTTCTGATATGCATATTCAAATCCACCTATAACCGCAACAAACGGTATGAAGCTAAGTACACCAAAGAACTCATTTTGAAGAAGAATGGTCGTCATAAACTGAATAATCAATATCATGACTTCAAGTGTGACCATAAAAATCATAATCTGATGGAAACTGTCACTTTTTATTTCTTTAACTTTGGGCAAGTCGTTATCGCTTTCGTATTCGTCATTTAGAAGATAGTCTGTTGTAACTCCAAACAATTTGCTAAGTTGTAGAATATTTGTAGCGTCTGGCTGCGCAGTTGCTCCTTCCCAACGGGAAATAGCTTGTCTGGATACATTTAATTTTTCTGCTAATTCCTCCTGCGACCAACCATTTGTTTTTCTAAGTGCTACTATCTTATCTGATAACCTCATAATAAAATCCTCCTTTGATTTGGTGATTTCATTGTAGCCAAAAGCTCCTTTTGATGCCATCACATCGACTTTACATTTCCGCAACATGACTTTACATCGCTGTAAAATTCAAAGTTTTTGTTGCCTTGCCTCAAATATTCTACAATTACGAAGCAAGATACAATAAGCGACATAAAATCATATCATTGCAATCATCCATAAAGGAACATTTGTCATCCAATCCTGTTCTCTATAGTCTGACATGGATGTTCTTAGTGCAATCTCCGGTTTATATTTATCACAATAAACTCTCAAGCTTTTTGCTCTCAAATTTTCTTCTGCCTTCACCTCAATTGGAATGATATTCTTTCCCTTCTGAATCACAAAATCAATTTCTCCTTCCGACTTTGTTTCCGTAAAATAATAAGGAGTGTATTCCGTATCTGCTATCAATTGCTGATGAACATATTGTTCTGTGAGTGCTCCTTTAAACTCGATAAAAACAGTGTTTCCATCCAAAATAGACATAGCATCTAACTCACTTAATGCACCCAATAATCCCACATCCAGCAAAAACAATTTAAACGCCGAAAATTCTATATATGCCTTTAATGGCATTGCCGGCTTGGATAAATTATATACTTTTTTTATCAATCCACAATCTTGCAGCCATTCAATTGCGATTTCAAAATCTTTTGCTCGTGCACCTTCTTTTATCTTTCCAAAAAAGAATTTTTTATTTTCCTTTGCAAGCTGCATAGGGATTGAATTCCAAACCATACGAATCCTTGGCAATTCCTGTTCCGTTGTATGTTTACTAAAATCATCTTCATACATCTCAATAATTTTATTTTGCAAATATCTTACTTCTGCAAAATCTTTATTTTCTACAAAAGAAGCAACTACTTCCGGCATTCCTCCAATATAGTAATATTTCTTCATCCAATCAATATATTTTTCTCTATATGATTTCATCAAATCAGTATTTTTCGTATCAATCAAACGGACAAGCCCTTCTTCGCCAACTGCATGTAAAAACTCTCGAAAACTTAATGGATTCAATTCTAAAGTATCTACCTTTCCAACCGGAAAAGATATTCCTTTATGTATTGCCACGCCTAACAACGAGCCTGCAGCAATAATGTCATACTCCGGAGCGTTTTCGCAGAAATATTTTAACGATGCGATTGCTTTTGGATTCTCCTGTATTTCATCAAATATAATCAATGTTTCACCTGGTACTATTTTGGTCCCTGCTGCAATATTTACAGCCATCAATATTCGTTCGATATCATAATCAGAATCAAAGACATCCTTCATGTGTCGGTTATTATCGAAATTGACGTATGCTGTATATTTATAATATTGCTTTCCAAACTCTTTCATCAGCCAGGTCTTCCCTACCTGTCTTGCACCTTTTAAAATCATTGGTTTTCTATTTTTTTTATTTTTCCACAAGACTAATTTTTCCATTGCAAATCGCTCCATACCATCGCCCCTTTCAAAACATTCACTTTTTCAATTATCCTTTTATAGCATACATTTTTTCTGACGAACTTTCAATATCAATTACCATTTTTTCTGACGAACTTTTGTATCAAATCCACATTTTTTCTGACAATTTTATCATATTTTTCAATTTTTCAGGACCATGTTTCATTCCAATATATGTAAACAGGGAGCAGCCTAAACCACTCCCATCATCTTCCCTATCCAATATATCAGCCCCAGCACCCAGCTTGTAAATATCCCATACAAAATCACAGGGCCTGCAATGGTAAATATCTTCGCGCCAATCCCGAAAACCTGTCCTTCTTTTTTATATTCAATGGCAGGTGCTGCAACTGAATTGGCAAATCCGGTGATCGGTACAAGTGCCCCCGCACCACCCCATTTTGCAATATTCGGATAAATGTTAAGTCCTGTCAACAGTACACTGAGAAAAACCAGAGAAAGGGACGTCCATGATCCTGCAATCTCTTCATCCACCCCGGTTCCTTTGCAATAATTCAAAATAAACTGTCCGATCAGACAAATGATTCCTCCCGTCACAAATGCTTTTGCCATATTCAGATATACATTATGGACCGGAGTCTTTTGTTTTACATATTCCTTATAATTTTCCTGATTAATTTCCTGCATACGTTTCCTTTCTACCATCCCAAAAAGAAATAGATACATGAGCCGATTCCTTTTCCAATGGCAACACTTAATATAATATATGGGATGCATTGCACCAGTTTTGCCCTTCTGATAAAAATAGGGAAAACATTTAACGTGTCTGCCAGCGACATTGCCCAGCATCCCACAAAAATACCTACAAACAGACCAAATATTCCCTGAAACCAGATTCCCCCTGGCATTTTCCAGTGATACAACACGAACAGATTCCCCAGAGAGCCGCCTATTACCGTTGCATCTTCAAATAATAAAATATGCTCTCCTGTATGGGTGCGGTCTGCCAGATCTGACACCACGCCAAGACTTGCCAGAAAGGCAAATAGACCACTTGCAACCACCAGACCAGCGCTAAGTGCGATCACTGCCAGCAGTATTTCTTTTCCCCACATCCAGTTCCTGCTCCTTCCTTGCATAGTTTTCAATCACAGTCGTCTGAATATCATTTTCATATACACGCATTTCCACTTCCATCGGCGTCGGGTCCACAGAAAATCGTTTTTTTCCAAAATGATTAAAAAATACCAGAATGCCTATTACCACACCAATACTATACATAAGTTCCATGATGGAATAACCTGATTTGGGCGTCCCCATGATCTGTTCGTAAATCTGTCCGAGCAATTTAGGTGTATTAACATCATTGTTAAATGCCATAATAGAAAATGCAGCACCGAAAAAAGCGATTGCTGTCACTACCAGCACTTTCATCCAGTGTAAAATCGGATGCTGCTTCTTTTGAGGTTCATAAGTAATTATGATATCCTGTGATCCCATGTTCTGCACATCCAGACTGGGATAGATTTCGTGTATTTTCTCGATGATTTTTAAAATAGAAACCACATACCGATGCTTTTTATGATCCTGAATTCGAATCAACTTTACCGTTTTTAGTTTTGACACAACATAAGAATTGACACATTCCATAGAAAGTACATCTCCCAGCGTTACATCCCTTGTCTGTACTTCCACACTTTGGTCTCCTTTTATATAGATGGTCGTATTTCCTATTGACATAGCAATTGCTCCAATTCCATACCAAGACTTGAAATCAATGTCCCTTCATTTGCATTCGTCTCCACTTGCGTCTCTCCATAATAATAGAGAACGCCCATGATCACCGCCGTCAACACCACTATAAATAAACAAAAATTAATTTTTCTTCTCATTTTTTCCACACTATCAACCTCCTCATTTGTCATTAGTATGGTTCTTTTTTTCTAAAAAATGCAAAAAAGCGCAACAATTTCAAATTGCTGCGCTTTGATTTTATTTTTGCTTTCTTGCCTGATTCTCTTTAACGATTTTATCATACATTTCTTCATCTAAAATGTATTTAGAGCGATAGATGATAAAACCAACTACGATACAAATAAGCGGCAGGATCATCATGGCTGCTTTTAAAATCACAAGTCCCTGTGATGTCATATCCACTGCTGTCTGTGCTTCTTTCATTCCGGATAGAATGACTACAACTCCTGTGATTCCACTTGCCACTGCACCACCCAGTTTATTAATAAATGGCTGCAGGGATAAAGTCACGCTGTCATTTCTCTTTTTAAACTTCCATTCTCCATATTCCACACTGTCTGTCAAAAACATCAGCATCATGATCTGGATAAATGCCTGTCCTACGAACAACAATACACCTGCGATTCCAATAAACAACATTGTATTAGTCGGCGCAAAGAAAAAGATCGTATATCCAAGTCCTACGAGGATTGTAGAATAGGTATATAATTTCTTTCGTGACACTCGCTTTGCGATCATCGGAAATACTGCCAACGCGGCGATCTGTGATACTCCAAGAATCACTGCAAAAATAGAATACATGCCTTCATCGCCATATACATATTTGAAATAGTAAAGTCCAAATCCAGTCGTTGTCATATATCCGATCTGGAATAACGCCATAGAGATGGCTGCAACCAGAAGCTGGTCATTGTGGAAAATGACTTTGATCATCTCTCTTAAAGTAGTATGCTCTCCCTTTTGATTGCGGCTTTCCTCTGTCTCACGAACACCGATCAGTGTAATACTTTGGAATGCAAGCATAATACATACCAGAATCACAGCCAATGCAAAATATCCTTTCTGCATACTGCCAAGTTTCGCTCCCAGCATCTCAGTGATCGGAACAATCCCGGCAACGATAGTAAATAGTCCAATATTTGCACAGATTCTTGCAACCGAACCGATCTGTTCACGCTCTTTTTGATCTTTGCTCAGTGATGGCAGCATAGACCAGTAAGAAATATCGTTCATTGTGAAACTGATTCCCCAGGAAATGTAGATCACACCAAATGCAATAATAAACGCGGTGTCCTTAAGTCCCCAGTCAGTGAACAATAACACAGTAAAAATGGACGATAATATCGCTCCTGTCAAAATCCATGGTTTAAATTTCCCCCATCTTGTATGTGTGTTGTCCACGATCACTCCCATGACTGGATCATTAAATGCGTCAAAAACACGGGCACCAAACATGATTGCTGTCACCCACCATAACACATTCGTGTTTAATTCTAAAATATCTGTCAGGTAAAACATCAGGTACATACTGATCAAGGAATATACCATATCTCGTCCCACCGTACCAAGTCCAAAGGTATATCGATTATAATTTTTCTTCATCCTTTGTATCTCCTCTCCTTTTCTCATCCTTTTTCATTTTATCATACTTTATCTATTTTTTCTCTCATTCTTTGCAATATCTTCTTTTCCAGTCTGGAAACCTGAACCTGCGAAATCCCCAGCGATTTCCCGATTTCCGACTGTGTCTTGTTTTCAAAATATCTCAAATAAATGATCTGCCTTTCCTCTTTTTCCAGCTCACTCAAAAGCTGGCCAAGCACGATCCTGTCCAGTACTTTCTCTTCCTGTGGTTCTTTTTCTTCAAGTCTTTCCAGCAGTGCGACTTCATTTCCATCTTTCTGATAAACAGGTTTATAGATAGATTCCACTTCTCCGCATGCATCCAGCGCCATCACAAGTTCTTCCTTGTCTACCTGCATGTGCTCCGCAATTTCATCCAGTGTCGGCTCTCTCTGTTCTTTTTCCTGCAGTTTTTCTTTTACAAGGTAAGCCTTATAAGCCATCTCCTTCAGAGAACGGCTCACTTTTATGATTCCATCATCTCTTAAAAAACGCTGGATTTCTCCAGATATCATGGGGACTGCATAGGTGGAAAATTTTACGTTAAAAGAAAAGTCAAACTTATCAATCGCCTTTAAAAGACCAATGCTTCCAATCTGGAAAAGGTCTTCGCTTTCTATTCCTCGTCCTAAAAATCGTCTCACCACACACCAGATCAACCCCACATTTTCTTCTACAATCTGTGCCCTCGCTCTTTCATCTCCATCGTGCGATTTTTGAATCAGAGCGATTGTGTGGTCCATAGTTCTCTTCCTTTTCCAATTGTTTTACACATTTTCACAATTGTCCCTTTCCCCACTTCTGATGTCACGCAAATTTCATCCATGAACGCTTCCATGAACGAAAATCCCATTCCAGAACGTTCCAGTTCTGGTTTTGTCGTAAAAAGAGGTTCCATTGCCTTCCCAATATCTGCAATTCCGATCCCCGCATCTTCCACTTCTATGTAAAATTTATTTTCTTCAATCCTGCATCGGATCCATATCTTTTTGATTTCTTTCTCATAACCATGAATGATCGCATTTGTCACTGCTTCCGAAACGGCTGTTTTCACATCCGACACTTCTTCCAGTGTCGGATTCAGCTGCGTTAAAAACGCTGCCACCGCAACCCTCGCAAATCCTTCATTAATCGAACGGCTGTCAAAGATCAGTTCCATTTCATTTTTGTCCATCATACGTTATCCTCCTCATATATCTGAATGATTTTTGTTACTCCCGACATCATCAGAATCTTTTTCATTCGCTCATTTGCATGAACCGCCCAGACTTCTCCTCCTAACAGATAGATCAGCTTATATCTTCCCATGATCACACCAATCCCGGAGCTGTCCATAAAATTGGTATCTTCAAAATCAAAGATTACGCACTTGATTTGATGTTCTTCAATCAATGCATCTGCACTTTTTCTTATTTCTTCTGCGTTATGATGATCCAACTCATTTGGCAGAAAGATGGTAAGGCAATTTTCCTGCACTAAATACTTCATTTTTCTTCCTCCTTCTTGCTGAAAAAAAAGAGATTGTGAAAACTTCACAATCTCTTTCGTATCTTATTCATTTGCATCTGTTGTACCAGAACCTGTCATCGTCTCGGTTGCTTTTCTTGCTACTTCCGAATCTGGGAACAATTCCTTGATGCGATTATAAATCTCAGTTGCACTCTCAGTCTCATCCTTTTTATGATATGCATTCATCAAAAGTAAAAGCGCTTCTCCATCTTCATAAGATTCATCCATCTTAATGACACGTTCCATCTTTTCGATTACAGTTCCATAGTTTGCCACTTCAAAACTTCTTTGTGCATAGGCATAGAGTTCAGAGCATTGATCCTCAAAAACTTCCTTTGCAATCTCATTGTAAGTAATAAGTCCAGCCTCTCCCAAGGAATCTGTCTTTACTTCCAATAATTCATCTGCCAGTTTTGACCAGCTATAATTTGCATCATAATAGTGTTCTATTACAGCAATCAAAGATTCATAACTTGCCTGAGTTCCTTCCGCGATCTCTTTCGCCTGCTGTGTCTCTTCGCTTGCTTCTTTGTATCCTTCCAGCTCTCGGTTCAATAAATCAATCTCTGTTTTCTTTGCTGCAATCTGTTCACTATAAACAATAATCTCTTTATTTGTCTTTGCTGCCATATTCTGCTTCATAGTCGGTACGACCAGGAACCATACGACTGCAGCTCCTACGATCAGACCGATCACAATATTCAAAATAGTCAGCATTGTTGCATTGTCTTTTAATGTTGCTGAAATCGGCTGAATGATGGTCTCATTCCCCAGTTTATAGGAAACAGACTGTTCCTTTTCTTCTTTCAGCTTTGTCACCTTATCACTTCGAAGCTGCTTTAACTCGTGCATATAGCGAAGCGTCGTCTCATTTGTTGTATCCAGTTTGTGCGCTTTTCGAAGTATCTGCCTTGCCTTCGCATACTGTTCAGACTGGATATATAAAAGCGCCAGCAATTGATGCGCTTTCAAAAAATTCGGATGTGCCGAAACCACTTTTCGAAGCTGGATCACAGCAAGATCTTCTCCGCCCTGCTGACAATACGTAAGGCACTGGTTATACTTTTTGATCGCCTGATTGATCACCTCAAGCTCACTTGGAGATTCCTGCACCTTTTTAATATAATAAGTGGCAATGTTTCCATGTGTCTTGATGTTCTTACTAATAATCCATTCTACGAGAGCTTCGGATACTTCTCCTCGCCCATAATAAACAAGTCCTAACAAATTTCTTGCAGCAATGTTATCGCGATTAAACTGAAGACTTTTTTTCAAAGAGATTATTGCACCTGACAAATCTCGAATGTTCGCTTTTTTTAAGCCATCATTGTACCATTGATTTGATAGATATATAAATTTCTTTGTATATTCCAATTCATTCACCATAACCTTTTATTTTTGCTGCATGACTTCCTTTAAAATGTCTGTCATATCTGTTAAATCTTCTTGATAAACTGCTTCTTCAATGTCTTCTACTTCCAGACAAGGTTTGAATTTTTTGATTTCCTCTTCGTAATTTAACATTTAGAATCCCCTCTCCTAACTATTGCATTTTCATCATACGCATTCGTATTCGAAATTGCAATAGATTTCGTGCGCATTTTTCGACTATTGCTGTGTTTCTTCTGCATTGTCTTCTGACGATTCTTCTGTCTGCGCTTCGCCTTCTACGGGTTCTCCATCTACGTCCTCTCCATCCGCAGGTTCTGCAACCGGCGCAACATATTCTGATGCCAGTACCAGTTTACCTTCCTGATATGCATATTCTACCGTCGAACGGAAGACTCGGTTACTTGACCCTACCTGACTGACAACAATGATATCTCCTTCCTGAAGTTCACATTCTTTCAGCTCAATTCTTGTATTATTCAAAAATTGCGTTGACTGCTTTTCTCCATTTACAAATATCTTGCTATTTGCCGTCATATTCTCACCATAAAAGCTGTAGGTACCATCCAGATTCATCTGGATACCAGAAAGCGTTACATCCAGAATACCCATCTGGAATTCACCTTCACGGGTAGGCTTGTTATCTAATCCGCCGTAAACATAGCTGTTGCCGTATAACATATCATATTGAAGTAATTCCAGGTCAGCCAGATAATATTTTGACTGACGTCTTTGTTGATGATAGTTAAACACAGTACCTGAATGGATGTCTAACTGTTCAAATACTTCTGCCATAAGCTGATATGTTGGAATATTTCTGTCCTGTTTTTCCAGGCCAATATTATCCCAGATTACATAATTTGTGTTGTATAAATAACGGTTTTTCAGATCTTTTGCTTCCAGTCCCATCGTTGGAAGATGATCGCCGTACATAACAAGTACGGTTGGTTCTCCGCGTTCTTCCAGCGCTTCCAGCAGATCGGCGATGAATTTATCTGTCTCATTCAAATGATTCACGTAATATTCCCAGGAATTTTTCAATCCTTCATCTTCGATTCCTTCTACTGTGATCTTTGGATTATCAATTACCTGTTCTTCTGGGTAATCCCCATGTCCCTCTACTGTAATACAGAATACAAAATCCTGTTGTTCTGTAGAATCCATCGCATTTAAAATGTGTTGTGTCAAGATATTGTCTTTTGCCCAGCCGTTTTCTGTGTACTGTAAGACATTCATGAATTCTTTACTTGTATAATCATCGAATCCCATATTGTTAAATACATCTGCACGGCTGTAGAAATTTCCTCCATTGTTGTGGAGCGCGTGTGCACCATAGCCAAATTCTTTCAGCGCAGTTGCAACACTTTCTGTCTCCTGATATTTCAGGATTGTTTTATAAGGATATTCTCCTGGTCCGAAGTAACGCAGGTTCATACCTGTCAGCACTTCAAATTCGGTATTGGCTGTACCAGCACCTACGGATGGTACTTTACAATATCCAGAAGAATAATTTTCCATCAGATAACGGAATGTTGGAATTGGATCTTCTGATGTTGTAAAAAATTCTACTTCATTAGTATCGAAGAAAGATTCCAACTGAATCAGGATAATATTTGGCATCTCATCTCTGCCTGTTGATACTTGTGTCAACTGCCCATCCTGATTGATCTCTTCAATATTTGCTTGCGAATAAGTTCCCGGCTGCTCAATCCCCGTATTGAACAGACTGGCACTAAAGCAATAAGGAAGACCATAGTCTTCGTATGCGAATGCAATATTTCCAAAATAGTCTGATACTACTCGATTTTCAATTGCAAGCTCTGTCAAAGGAACCAAAGCACCCAGCGCAATTACTGACACAACCGCTGCAAGAATCCTGTGCATTTTTCCTTCGTATTTTCCCCCACGTTTCCACATATGAATCAGCCACATAACTGCGATCAGAATTGCTATGATGATCAGTACACCCTGTAATCCGGTAAAATATTTGTCAATCATAGTCAACGCATCACCGACTACTTTTAAGTCTTGTGCATTAAACGGTGTTACACGTACGCTTAACATATAACCATTTACGATACCCAGCACAAGCCAGATCACGCTGATGATGATTCTTGCAAATACTCTTCGCTTTACGATGTAAACGATAAATAATGTTGCAAAAATCATATAGGCATTAAATAAAAATGTCCATGGTGAAAGCATCATATATTCCCATGCTTTTACTGCTGAATGTCTCGAAATCGCCTCGATAACAAAGTTAATCCCACACGCCAGAAGAGCATGCAGCAAAAGAGAAATCTTGTTCATCACAACACATGCTTTCTGCATGAATTTCCCGAACGCACTGTTTCGACGTGCTTCTTCTTTTGCTCGTATCTTTTCTTCTCTGCGCTGTTTTTTCTGTTGCATATATTCTTTAATATCTGTTTTCCCGATATGGATACGCTTCATACTCTAACCTCACACTTGGTTTCTACTACGCAAGCAGGGCTATTTTCTAAGCCCTGCAAGTCTCATTTTTACTTGTTCCATCATTTGTGTATATTTTTCTAATTTTGCTTTTTCTTCATCGATCTTAGCCTGTGGAGCTTTGCTGATGAATCTCTCATTGCTGAGCATGCCGTTTACACGTGCAAGTTCTTTTTCTAATCTTGCTTCTTCTTTTTCAAGACGTTCGATTTCCTGTGCAAAATCAATCAGTTCTTCCAATGGAACATATACTGTTGCATCTGGAACTACGATTGAAACTGCATCATCAGCGATACCTTCTTTTGTTCCCTGAATGATGAAATCGTTTGCTGCAGCCATCATAACTGCTGAATTATTTAAATATTTTAAGCCTTGACGAAGTTTATCATCTTCACAAACAACATATACAGTTGCTTTTCTTGAATTTGGTACATTCATCTCTGCACGTACATTACGTACTCCACGAATAATTTCTTTGAAGTGTTCTACTACATATTCTGCAATTGCAAAGTTTCTTTCTTCATCATATACAGGCCAGCTTGAAATCATAAGTGATTCTTCTTCTGGTACTACATTGCTGTAGATTTCTTCTGTTACGAATGGCATAAATGGATGAAGCATCTTTAATGAATTCTTTAATACTTCTTTTAATGTCCAAAGAACTGCGTTTGCTCCCTTTGGATCTTCTTCTGCATGATAAATACGATATTTTGCAATTTCGATGTACCAGTCGCAGAATTCGCTCCAGATAAAGTCATAAACTTTTGAAAGTGCGATACCAAGTTCAAATTTATCCATGTTTTCTGTAACATCTTTTGCAAGTGTATTACATTTTGAAAGAATCCATCTGTCTGCTGGAAGTAAATCTTCTTTTGCAGGTTCTGTGATTTCTTTGCCTTCCATATTCATTAAAATGAAACGTGATGCATTCCATACTTTGTTTGCAAAGTTTCTGTTTGCTTCTACTCTTTCATCGTAGAATCTCATATCGTTACCAGGTGCATTACCTGTTACCAGAGTCATACGAAGTGCGTCTGCACCGTATTGATCGATGATCTCAAGTGGATCAATACCATTTCCTAAAGATTTACTCATCTTACGTCCTTGTGAGTCACGAACCAGACCGTGAATAAATACTGTGTGGAATGGTGATTTATCTGTATGTTCGTAAGCTGAGAATACCATACGGATTACCCAGAAGAAAATGATGTCATATCCTGTTACAAGTACATCTGTTGGATAGAAGTAATCCATTTCTTCTGTTTTTTCTGGCCAGCCAAGTGTTGAAAATGGCCATAATGCTGATGAGAACCATGTATCTAATGTGTCTTCATCTTGTGTAAAGTGTGTGCATCCACAGTGTGGACAAACTTCTGGTGCTTTTCTTGCAACTACGAATTCGCCACATTCATCACAGTAATAAGCTGGAATTCTGTGTCCCCACCAGATTTGTCTTGAAATACACCAGTCACGGATGTTTTCTAACCAGTGTAAATAGATTTTGTCAAAACGTTCTGGAACGAATTTTAATTCCCCTGTTTTGATTGCATTGATCGCTGGTTTTGCAAGTTCTTCCATCTTAACGAACCATTGTTGTTTGATCAGTGGTTCTACTGTTGTATGGCAGCGGTCGTGTGTACCAACGTTGTGTACGTGGTCTTCGATTTTTACAAGGTAACCTTGTTCTTCCAGATCAGCTACGATTGCTTTTCTTGCTTCATAGCGATCCATACCTGCATATTTGCCGCCTAATTCGTTGATTGTAGCGTCATCATTCATGATGTTGATTTCTGGAAGATTGTGACGTTTTCCAACTTCAAAGTCGTTAGGGTCGTGTGCTGGTGTGATCTTAACAGCACCTGTTCCAAAGTCTTTGTCTACATAGCTGTCTGCTACGATTGGGATCTCTTTGTTTACTAATGGAAGTAATACCATCTTGCCAACGATATCTGTGTATCTTTCATCGTCTGGATGAACGGCGATCGCTGTATCTCCAAGCATTGTTTCTGGACGAGTTGTAGCGATCTCAAGGAATCTGTCTGTTCCTACGATTGGGTATTTAATGTGCCAGAAATGTCCTGCCTGTTCTTCGTGTTCTACTTCTGCATCTGAAAGACATGTCTTACAAACTGGACACCAGTTGATGATACGTGGTCCTTTGTAGACATATCCTTTTTCGTATAATTTGATGAATACGTCTTCTACTGCTTTTGAACATCCTTCGTCCATTGTGAAACGTTCTCTGTCCCAGTCACAAGATGTACCCAATTTTTTCAGCTGTGATGTGATTGTTCCGCCGTATTCTTCTTTCCATTCCCATGTTCTTGCCAGGAATCCTTCACGGCCAAGTTCTTTTTTGTCAATTCCTTCTTTTTTAAGTTGTTCTGTTACTTTTACTTCTGTAGAAATAGCAGCATGGTCTGTTCCTGGTACCCAGAGTGCATTGTATCCCTGCATTCTTTTGTATCGGATCAGGATATCCTGAAGTGTATTATCTAATGCATGTCCCATGTGCAATTTACCTGTAATATTTGGTGGTGGCATTACGATTGTAAATGGTTTCTTGCTTCTGTCTACTTCTGCATGAAAGTATTTCTTTTCAAGCCATTTTTCATAAAGTTTTGGTTCAATCTCTTTTGGATTGTAAGTCTTTTCAAGCTGTTTGCTCATAGCTTCCTCCTTGTTTTGCATGGCATCCACCTCTGTTTGATAACAGAAAATGTCTGCATTGTTTTATGTTACTAAAAATTGATTCCTTTGTGGCGGTATTTATTGAAATATAAGAGTAACTTAAGAAATTCTTTTGATAGTGCTGCGCATAAAAAAGAGTGTGCATCCATCTGCACGCAGTGCATTTTTTATGCTATATGGAAATGTCCCCATGGGACTAATTTCCTATAGCATAAAAAAGCCCTCTGCGTAAGAACTTACGCAAAGGGCGAATCATCGCGGTACCACCTTTGTTATATACTGACATACATCCTGTATATATCTCTCAGTCCGATAACGTGAACCACTCCGTGACTTCCTACTTCCCTTGCATTGCTGCTTTCTTATTCAGAAATCCAGTTCAAAAGCTACCTTCCACACTTCTATCTTCAGATCATCTTTCAGCCAATGGACAATCCTCTCTGCCAAGCGAATGATGTGTACTCCTCTTTCTCCATACCTTTTTCATCATTTATTTTACAATAAACTACAGATTATATTAGCCTTGAAGCCTTGATTTGTCAAGGGATTTTAGACTGGTGATTTCAACATTTCTATCAGATCTTCTATTGTCTCCGCAACAGTATTTGCGCCATGCTGTTCAAATTCTTCCATACATCCGTATCCGTAAAGTACACCGATGGAATCCAGTCCATTCTGGTTTGCGCCGATAATATCGTGTTCGCGATCACCGATCATAACTGCCTGCGATTTGTCTGCGATACCTGCCTGCAAAATCGCATAGGCAATCACATCTCCCTTTTTCACACGATTTCCATCCAGCTCACTTCCACAGACCACGTCAAAATATTTCATCAAGTCAAAATGCTCCAGAATGGTTTTTGCAAATACCGTCGGCTTCGATGTGGCTAAGATGATAACTTTTCCTCTTTCCTTTAATGTTTTAAGTAAGTTATCCACACCTGCGTAAACTTTATTCTCAAATACTCCGTGTGGTTTGAAATATTCTCGATATTTTTCTACCGCTTCTTCTGCTTTCTCCTCATCAAAATCATAATATGTTATAAAAGAGTCTTTCAACGGAGGCCCAATAAACTTGCAAAGAGAATCCAGATCCTCTACGTGAATTCCATAATACTCCAGCGCATACGCAACTGACTTTGTAATCCCTTCTTTTGGATCTGTCAATGTGCCGTCCAAATCGAACAAAATATATTTATAATTCTTCATCCCTATGCTCCCAACTTCTGCTTAATATTCCATGAACCAATGACCTCGTTTGTAGTAGAAACTGTCATAAATGCTTCTGGATCTGTCTGATGTACAAATTCCAGTAATTTTGCATATTCCGTTCTTGCCACGATTGTAACAAGCTCGATCTTCTGATCATTCTTATATCCACCGATTGCCTGATAAATGGTCACGCCCTGTTTCAATTCATTTACAATAAAGTCCTGAATCTTCTGATGTTCTTTTGATAAAATACATACGTGCTTTCTTCGATTAAAACCATCAATGAAATTATCAATTACAATTCCATTTGCATATGTCGCAAGTACGCTCAGTACAAGTGACTTTGTATCATATACTAATATAGAAGAAACAGCAGTACACATACCTGCCAGCGTCATCGCTTTTCCAAGTTCGATGTGCAAAAATTTATTAAGCAATTTTGCAACAATATCAAGCCCGCCTGAAGAAGCATTTACATTAAATAACATTGCCAGACCAACACTTACGACCAATACATAACACACCGCATCCAGAAATGAATCGTTGGTCAGCGACTGATAATTTGGAAAAACAATTTCAAAAATGCCAACAAACACTGGCATGATAATAGAAGAATATACGGTCTTAGCTCCAAATTCTCTTCCAACAAGTAAAAATCCGATTCCTAGCAAAGCGATGTTTAAAATCAGAGTCAATGTGGAAATCTTCATCGGAATGAAATTTGCAATAACCATAACAAGACCTGATAAACTTCCTACTACTACATTACTTGGTATCAAGAAGAAAAATACTGCCACTGCCACAATAAAAGTTCCAACTGTTACTGTTCCATACTCTTTGATCAAAGTTTTCTTATCCATAATAAACCCCTGTTTTCACTTTCTATTCTCTGGTAAATAAAATGTCATGATTTACCGTTGTATAATATTGCTTTTGAAACTCTGTATATTCCATCTTTGGCAATGCCATCAGCCACATCAATTTTGTAATCGTCGCCTCTAACGTCATATCATATGCTTCGATCAGATTAAAATCCTGCTTTACCTTTTTTCCAACTTCGTAGACCGTCATATTGCTGCCTTCATTGGCAACCTGAGTTGTCATGACAACAATCTTTCCGCGCTCGATCCATTCTGACATTTCAAAATAGAATCTTCGCATAATATTGTCCGGCAGTCCGCCCACGCCGAAACTTTCTATTACGATCGCGTCATAGATCTGGAAGATCACACTCAGAATATCCGGCTTCATTCCCGGGATCAATTTCAGTACATATACGCTGTCACGCATCTCATGGTAAAACTTCACTTCTTCGCTGTGAGGTATGGACGGTATATATCTGATGACTTTCTGATCCTGGATCACTGCAGGATACGGGAAATTGATACTGGAAAATGCATTAAAACTTTTTGCACGCTCCTTCTTCGCCCTTGTTCCCACGATTACTTTTCCATCAAACACAATATTGACGTCCTGCGAGCCAGCGTCTGCTGCATAAATAAAGCTGTCAAGAAGGTTTGTCTTTGCATCCGTCACATCCATATTGATCGGCTTTTGTGCCCCGGTGATCACGATCGGTTTTGACGAATTCTGAATCATATAAGACAACGCGGCTGCCGTATAAGCCAGCGTATCCGTTCCATGGCAAATCACAAATCCATCATACTCCTCATAATACTTTTCAATCGTCTGTGAAAGCATGATCCAATGTTTTGGAGTCACATTGGTGCTGTCAATATTACATACCTGAAGCGTGTCCACCAGACAAACGTCCTTCACCTGCGGAATGTAAGATAAAATATCATCGGACGATAATCCCGGCGCCAGACCATTCTCCGTCTGCTTGGATGCAATCGTTCCCCCTGTTCCAATCATAAGAATTTTTTTCATAATTTTCTCCTAATCACTCTGAATTCAAATGTACTTATATTTTAACATGGTTGAGATTTTGATACAATATGTTCAAACAAATGCAACCTATCTTCTTTTTTGACGGTTATAGTAGTATATAGAAGCTTTTATATAAGGAAAGGAGGAACCCCATGCTGGACGAAAAAATAGTCGAACTCTACTGGAATCGAGATGAGTCGGCCATTCAAAAAACAGAAGAAAAATATGGGCATTACCTCACAAAAATTGCATACAACATCCTGGCTGACTGGGATGACAGTCTGGAAAGTGTAAACGACACTTATTTCAAAGCATGGAATTCCATGCCTCCACATAGACCAGATGCACTCTCTTCTTTTCTCGGCAAAATCACACGCGAATTATCCATTGATATTTTCCGAAAACGAAACCGAAAAAAGAGAATTTCCTCTGAATATGCACTCTCGCTCTCTGAATTAGAGGAATGCCTTGCAACAGGGAACAATATAGACGAACAAGTAAACTTACGCCTGCTGTCGGAATCGATCAACAGTTTCCTTCGCAGCCTTTCAAAAGAACAACGCACGATATTTGTTGGTCGTTACTACTTTGCAGACAGTATTTCTGCTCTGGCCCACTATTATGATATGAGTGAATCCAAAGTAAAAAGCATGCTTCACCGCACCCGTATCGCTCTTAGAAAACATTTAGAAAAGGAGGGATTTTTCCTATGAAACGTGACGATATCAGTGATGCCTTAAACTTATTAGACGATGATATTCTCGAAGAAACCAATCAAGTCCGCCAAAATTCCAAAGGACGAACCTACTTTTTTCGAAAGTACCAGTCCCTTGCAGCAGGACTTGCCTTAGTTTTATTATTGGGAAGCGTAGTTGGAGGCTATCTCTGGCTTAAACCTTTCCTGAACACGACTGACAGTGACTCTGCCACTGAATTTTTAGGAGTAACAGACACAGACGGCAGCGATCGCTCTGGAAATGAATCTGCAAACTATGGCTCTAAGGAAGAAACTGCCACTTTTGAAACTTATGCCTTATCACAGAACCAAACGTTTCTTACCTCGCAAATGAATTTCGCACTGGAATTATTTCAGACCTCTGCGAAAAACAGTGCCTATGAAAACGTACTTGTTTCTCCGTTTTCTATGATGCAGGCATTGTCTATGACTGCAAATGGAGCAGATGGAAAGACCCAAACAGAAATGCTGCAAGTTCTGGCTGACGGCTTTACTTTAGAGCAGCTAAACGAAACGTTACAGATTTACTCGCAATCCCTTCCTAATGCCATCCAATATGAACTTCAACTTGCAAATTCGATTTGGATTCGAGAAGATGCCGATTTTACTGTAAACGAAAATTTCTTAAATACGAGCCAAAATTATTATGATGCCCAGATTTTTACAGAAGTATTTTCAAATCAGACCTTAAATAACATCAACAATTGGGTAAAAGAAAATACAAACGATCATATTCCTAAAATCCTGGACAAAATTGATTCTGATACTGTAATGTATCTCATCAACGCGCTTGCATTTGATGCGGAGTGGGACGAACCTTATTCCAAATCAGATATTTCCACAGGAGAATTTGTTTCCGAAAATGGCAGCGTGCAAGATACAGAAATGATGCATGCTACCGAATATTATTACTTAGATGACGGAAATGCGACTGGATTTATCAAAAATTACAAAGATGGTACCTACCGCTTTGCCGCACTGCTTCCAAACGAAGACATCAGTATTTCTCAATACATTCAGTCTCTTAGCAGTGACCAGCTTGCAGCTACTCTTGGAAATGCCGAAAAGACCGCTGTAAATACAGCGATGCCAAAATTCAGTTATGACTATGAATTGGAAATGAACAGTGTTTTACAAGAAATGGGAATGACAACAGCTTTTCACAGCGATAAAGCCGATTTTTCTAATCTTGGATCTTCTAAAACTGGAAATCTCTATATTGGAAAAGTGCTCCACAAAACGTTTATCTCTGTAGATGAGGCAGGCACACAAGCCGGCGCCGCAACTTCGGTAGAAATCAAGGAAGAATGTGCGATCATGTATCCAAAAGAAGTGATTCTGAACCGTCCTTTTGTATATATGATTCTTGATGGAACTACAAATCTCCCTATTTTTATAGGTACTGTCACAAACCTTTCTCACTAAAATATAAGGAGGAATACTATGAGAAAAATTAAATTTTTAAAACGTACTTTATGTCTCTTTTTGACCATAACAACACTTTTTAGTTTGAGCGGCTGCACTTCACAAATAAAAGCTGACGACCTGACAAAAGATTTTTCCTCTCAGCCTGTCGATGAAAAATCTGCGGATGAGTCTTTCACCACAAAACAGATGGATTTTGCTTTAAAACTATTTCAAAATACCGTAAAAGAACGTTCTGATAACAACATCCTTGTTTCACCACTCTCCGTCATGCTTGCCCTTTCCATGGCTGCCAACGGGGCTGATACCGAAACACGTTCTGAAATGGAACACGTCCTTGCCGGAAATTTTTCCATCGAAGAGTTGAATGAATACCTGCATACGTTTACGAAAAATCTGCCTTCCAGCAAATACGGCCAGCTTCATATTGCAAATTCTATCTGGTTGCGTGACGATGAAGACTTTCATGTGAATCATGATTTTCTTCAGACCTGCTCAAGCTATTATGATGCCCAGATATACCAGGCCGCTTTTGATCAGCAGACTCTAAAAGACATCAACAACTGGGCAGCCCAAAATACGGACAACATGATCAAGGAAGTCCTCCAGGAAATTCCAGACGGTGCGATCATGTATCTGATCAATGCTCTCGCATTTGACGCCGAATGGGAAACCATTTACCAGAATACACAGATTCTCGATGATTCTTTTACATCCATCCAAGGCAAAACAAATCCCGTGGAAATGATGTATTCTTCTGAATATACTTATCTGGATGATAGAAATGCGACTGGATTTTTAAAGAATTATAAAGATGGTTCGTACCAATTTGCAGCATTGCTTCCAAATGAAGATATTGATATCTATGAATATATTGAAAGCTTGAATTTTGAAACACTCACACAGACCATACAAAACGCTTCAAATGAAACTGTTTACGCTGCTATTCCAAAATTCAGTTATGATTTTTCAATCGAGCTAAATGATATTTTAAAAACTCTGGGAATGCCTTCTGCTTTCGATCTTCAAGATGCAGATTTTACCAACCTTGGTACTTATTCCGATCAAAATATTTATATTTCGAATGTACTTCACAAAACATTTATTTCAGTAGATGAAAAAGGAACAAAAGCGGGTGCTGTGACAGTTACAGAGTTCGATGCCGGTGCTTCCCTGTCAGAGCCAAAAAAGGTGATCCTAAACCGCCCATTCGTTTATATGATCATTGACGGGGAAACGAAACTTCCTGTATTCATCGGTGCTGTCATGGATCTTCCTGCAAACTAAAGAATGAGGGTCACCTTCTGGTGCCCTCATCTTGATTGTTATTTAAAATGCTTATTTACTAAATCACTATATTCGCAGAACGCCGGCATCCCATCCAGAGAGTCTTTTAACGAAGTAAGAATCCCCTTATAATACCATCCGATCATTTTCTTATCTTTCATGCGGAACCGATTCCAAAGTTCCTCTCCGCATACCGGATAATCTCTGTCAATATCCCTCATATTGGATAACTTGTCTGCAAGCCCTATCATCTGCACCTCTTTTGGCGCTTCTTTCAAATGTGCAATGGTCGCACCCTTTCGCTCCATCCAGGTCTTAGACTTATCTTCGCTCTCCTGAATGACCAAATGCGCTACTCGTTCCGTAAACTCATTGCTGATTTTTTCTTCTGTCACGCCCTCACAGTCTTCGATCGTATCATGCAGAATTGCTGCACTGATAATCTCTTCATCGTCTGTCATAGATGCTACAATCTCTCCTACTTCTAACGGATGTACGATATATGGTCTTGTTGTTCCCTTACGAAACTGTCCTTCATGTGCCCGTGTTGCAAACGCAATCGCTCTCTCTATCACGTCTTATCCCATCCTTTTCTATGTGAAAAATAAACGTCCTACAGAGTTTATTATAAATGAATTCCTCTGTATAGTCCACCAATACACCTGAATTATTTACAATTATTCATATTGCATTCATCTTTTATT
>CAZUVY010000007.1:0-59662 GCA_964623905.1 uncultured Faecalimonas sp. | reverse complement strand
CCATACATGAGCACCTTTACCGGAACGAGAACGCTCTACCAATGGACTAATACCATTTATCTCGCACATTTTTCTAAGAGCATCCACTTCTTTATGCCACTCGTTATCTGTATTGGCAAAATCTGTCGCTTCTGCACCTTTTTCATGATTATCAAAATCAAATACAATAAATCTACACATCCCATTAGGCAACAGCGGATATACACCTATTACATCTGAGCCATCATCTTTATACCCTAATAGATGTGCAATAATCTTCTTAACATCCAGTCGTGTCCACTTGGTATTTTCACATTCGTCACAGAATGCCTTTTCGCCCCGTTGTTTTGGACAAAGTCTGGCATCCCATCTGTTATCACATTGCGGAAAATAACCGCCATTTTTACCTCGCTTAGCATAAACATCTTCTCGGCCCCAAAACATGGAAAAAAACTTCTGTGCCATTTCCTCTGTAATATAAGGTGGATTAACAATGCGTTCTCCCTGATCAGGGTCGTACTCTTCCACATTGTCTATCGTATCTTCGAAAGGATTAATCTCATCATACGGAATATTTTCTTTCTTTAGTTTGTCTTTCAATAATCTGTTCTCATATTCAAGAAGTCTGACAAGTTTCCTTAAAGACTCCGTATCATACGCTTCTATATTCACAAATATCACCTACAATTCTTATGTACATAATACCTTCTGCTACCTATGCAAAAGAAAATCCACACTTTCTTTTAATTCACCACTAAAACCTTCCAAATCTGCAGTTGTAATTACACCACTATTAATCAATGCCACAATATCAAACATCATATTTCCTTTGCTTAATTCGAGCATTACTCCCGGATGCTTTTTATCCTTTTTTATTCGTTCTTCCAGCTTCCAAAACTTATCTGAAGCATTTTCTTCGCCTTCTAATAAATCCACATATTCCTTAACCAAGCGTTCCATATACACTTCCTGCCAATCACCAATACGCGCTCTAAATAATTTCCAATCACTTTTTGATACTTCCATGTAAACAACCTCCAATCCACATCGTAACTTACATACCTTTCATTGTCCCAACAAAATTATACATCTGTTCCAACTATAATTCAACATAAAAATAGACAGCCATCACTCTGACTGCCTACTCTCACTAACTACACTAACCTTGTCCTAATCAAGCCACCACATATCTTCTCTATCAGGTGGTGTCATATTTAATTCTTCTACCCGAAGAATTCCACATTCTAATGAGGCATAAGGACTATCATAAATGTGTGGATTGCTATATTTTTCTACAAATTCATCAGCATCTTCTCTATTATCAAAGCCACAAATAACTTCTTCTTAGAGTATTGCATCCCCAAAACCGCCATCCACATCAAAACAATGGTTTACTAAATAAATTTTATTCATGTACCCCCTCTCCCCTTTCCAAATTTTAGTCACTCGAATTCAATAAAAAATTTATTCTTCAATCTTCTTAGGTAGCACTCCAGATTCCTTCGCAATCTTTTTTTCCTGCGATTTTACTTTACGCTCCAACTTCTTTATATCTTCTGATGGTGGGAGTTCCTCCGGTTTAATTCCTCTGGTAGCAAGCATTTCACGAACTGTAGTATTATTCTGCACATGTTCCGTAGTAATAGCTCCTTCTCCCTTTAAATCCTTTTCTTCCACATTGTAATTGGTCATCTCTGTTGCAAGATTCTTGGCCGCAATCGTAAGCGTTGGCAGAAAATCTGCTAACGGTCGTTTATCGCTTACACCGAGTTTTTCCTTCATTTCCTGCGTACTTCTTCCACCAAATAATGCTTGGTCTCCTTTTGAACGAATACGCCCAAATCCAGCATCATCCACGCCCCGCTCATAAATATTTTGCGATAATCTTTTTTCAGATTCTCGTAATTTTCCTCTTGCTTCTGTTCTCTGAATATAAGCAATTCTTTCTTCTATCAATTCTTGTTTTCTTGTCTGTACAGCAAAATAACTTTGGGCAAAAGCAATTTCCTCTTTTCTTGGATCTCCATTTTGCGCAATAAGATAACATGCGTATCTAGTAAGCATAATATCATCCACATCTCGCACCGCATTACTACCAATCTCAACCATTTTGACGGCGTCGGCAAAATGGTCTGAAACCTCTATTTCAGCCCCTTTACAAGATTCCATTGCTCGATTTATCGCATCTTTAAATCTCCGCCATGTTGTATAACCCAAACATCCCATAAGCTCTCTTGCATACCAAAATTCAACGATTCCATCCTCTGTTGTGTGCATAATATCATCAAACATTTTTTTCATAGTACTTATTGTTTTCTTATCCATTATTTCTTATCCTCCGTCTTCTCTTGATTCTTTTTATCGGCCAACTTCTCTACTTCAATCTTATATGCCATCAATCGTAAAAGATACTGTGGAACCCTTCTATTACCTAATTCCCAATCTGTTTCCGTCATATATGGGATTTCAAAATACTCACAAAATTCTTTCCGGTTCATACCGGTACTTTCTCTTAATTTTCTTAATTCGTCTCTTGCTTCCATAAGTTCACCTCTTTATGCATTGCATAAATTTATTATATATCCAATCATTCACACGGTCAACAACTTGTCGCAAAAAAATAAACCTCAGCAAAAAATTTACCGAAGCTTACTATAAATCTATTATTATACTCAATATATGAAATAACACTTTCAATCCAACCATTTCTATACCGCATATTGGTCAGCGGTACACTTTCAACCCGACTATTTCTATACCACCTATCGGTCAGTGGTAAACTTTCAATCTTACTATTTTGAACGCTCTATCATATGTATACATCCCACTCTCGCAGGATGCCGGTAATCCTTATGCTGCCTTCTCAAACCGCTTCATAAATCTTCTCACATAAGCTTCATACCGAAGTCTTTTTCCCTCTGCATCATCACACCAAGTTTCCGGTTCGTACTGAATCTCTACTGCGATATCTCGCAAAACCAATACTCCGTATTTTTCCATCATCTCGGCCAGGAATGTGCAGCAGCGTTCAAATTCCTTGTTCAAAGCTTCCCTCCTTCCATAATCGCTTCTGCATCTTTTCGTCCTTATAAGTCTCAATGACTTCTTGTCTTAATGATACAACTATGGTTTAGAAAAAGCAATGATTCCGGTGAGAAAAAATCTCCTCTGCTACTATGTTGGAAATCTATGTCGGAATCGTAATTTTATGTTGGAAACACCGACATACTTTCTGATTTCTATGTTGGAAATACCGACACACCTACATTTTCAGAAAAAATCATTGAAAATAGCACCTTTTCTGATGCCCGAAAAAGTTCTCCAGGTGTCCTTCGCTAGATACGCATTTTGTATATCCATTGCAAAATGCATCTAGTTAGGGGCATAATCCCCTAAAACCCCTGATATTTACATAGGTGCTCCACTTTTTGACGCACTTTTTAGAAAAGTACTCCACTTTTGGGCACACCTTTTGAAAAATGGCTCCACTTTTTGGCGCACCTTTTTTGAAGACAGCTTTCCCTACTTTGGAAGGTGCGTCACTTTTTGACACCCTTTTCGGAAAAGTGCTCCACTTTTTGGCACACCTTTTGAAAAACGGCTCCACTTTTTGACGCACCTTTTTATTAACCTTGAGAAATATCAACTTCACTAGCATTGCCGTAAAAATTATTAGTATAATTATTAATAACCTTTGTAGTTGATGCAATTTCTTTTTCCTTTTCTGTGAAAGTCATCCCTTCTCCAAATATTTCATTTTCTTCTAAAAGCAACGCCCAGTCTAGAATTTTATTTCTAACAGTGCTAATTATTCTGTAAATCTCACTTCTTGATGAATGAAATGAAAATTTTGTATCAAATCCATCTGAGGAGCTATTTAAAAACTCAGTAATTTCTGCACCTACAGTAAAACTAATACTGCCTTCACTTGTATTATACACATCACACAACGACGATATAGAATTATGCAACGGAACTTTTGCTATAACTTTTGCTACATTAGCTGGCAATACAACAGGTATCCAACCTCTATACGGGTTTAACGCTTTATATTCCCCACCAATCATTCGATATTCTGGAATTTCTCCTACATATCCATTCTGTTCATTGTTGATCCACTCTTCAAAATCTGTTAACTTTAATTTTCTTGCAACCAAATAAGCTTTTCTAAGCAATACCTCTATGCTAACATTTTCATCAAGCGCTTCTCTTTCAAGTTCAAGTACTATCCCTTCCAAAAAATCCCCTCCTAAAATATGGGTATTTGTGCAGCAATACCCGATGCAATTAAACTCCCCGTAACACCAACAGCCAAATTCTTCAATTCTAATAGTAATGCTTTGATTTTACTAGGATTTTCTTTGTTTTTAATCAATTTCTCAATCTCGTCAAGTTTATTTCTTAACTCTGTAGCATCATCCCCAAACTCTGATTCAAACATATCGTCATATTTCTTTATATTTTTAATAACGTCACTAACTGCATCAAAATCAAAATCCTGTGTAATATTCTGGTTCTGTGTAGAGTTGATTGTCCCCTGCTGAATTTGAACACCCGTCACATCGCCATAAAAATTATTTGTATTAATAGCCTTTTTTTCTTCCATAAGTGCAATCTCCTTTCTATCAAAATATGTCAACATATAAGGCAAGATAGTCAATTCCCAACAGCCAGATATATAATATCCATACGATGAAATCATCCCATATTGCTTTAATTTTTCCAACTCCAAAACCAAATCGTTTTCCAGATATGTAGGAATATTCACATCATTATTAGTAACTCTATAGTTTTCATTTTTGTATCCTGCAATAATCAGAGTTATTAATTCCTCTGATGTAGGATCTAAAATTTTAACTCCCATTACAGTTGGCTGACCAGACACTATTGATGCGGCGCGTTCTCTACGCGCATCAAGCCTTGCCTGTCTTTGATTTTCTCTGCGTTGTTTATCAGCTAATCTTTTGTCAGCATCGATTTTCTTCTTAGTATTTTTTGCAACTTCTTTTTGGTATTTTTCTAATGCTTTTTCAAGAGAACTTTTCGCCACAGTCATTCCTCCTTGTTCACAGTTTTCTTACTATTTATTACTTGTTTTAACAATAAACCTACTAATTTCCACCAACTAGCCCTTTAGCATAAGCATTTAATACTTTTAAATGTTCTTCCGGTTTTTGCAACATTTCCAAATCCGCACTAAATTCACTTCCTCTTACGTCCCTGTTAAAGAAATGGAAACCCCAAATATGATACTTATTATCATCAACAAATGTTTTAACCGGAATTGCATTTTCCTTCAATTGCAACAAGAAATCTTCCTTCCATTTATCGGATTCCACAAGATGCGTACCTTTAGGCTCTATGAACACTTGCATTTGTTCAAAACCGTCTTCATTATCTTTCTGTAAAAACAACACATAATCCGGTTCGAATCTTTCACCACCATCAAACGAATAGATATGCATTTGGCGTTCATTACGCATTAGATAAATCTTGCTATAAATTGTTTTCAATTTATCCACATAATCACGGAAATATGATACAAACGCTTTTTCTTCTGAAGTTCCATAATTATCTGTGAATGTAAACCAATCTTCTCCTTTTAGGTCTATACGCATTTCGGCCGGCACGGTAATATCATTTTGAGACACTCCAATTCCACCGTCTACAATATTAGTATAATTTACAGCTTTATCACGGAAAACATCATGTATATTGACTGCACGGAAATCCTTGGTTCCCTCGTATTCTTCTTCAATTGCAGAAATAGATGCCGCTATCTTTGTAAGTACACTTGCAACGGCCGTTGATAAAATAGACACCGATGGCTCATCATATTTGCTTCGAATCTCTATTTTTATGTCTCCAAGATAATTAGTGCTTGTTATAAATTCTCTTGTTGATTTCAAATTAGGAAATCTACTTTTTAATGTATTAAATTTATACACCGGAACTTTTGCAAGAGCCTTATTTACAATAGCATAATTTATATTTGCAATTTCTCCTATCGTAGTTGTATATAACTTCGTTTTTGATTTATGATCAACCGAAGATTCTTGTCCATCATCAAGAATAGCATCCTCACCAGATTGCCCTGTTGCCAACGTCACTGGATACACTTTGTTTCTTACTGATGGAAGTAATTCATTAACCTCGGCACGACTCTTGACTACTCTATCGTTTATAAAAATTAAACCCTTCTTATAAAGATCATCCTGCTTAAATTCGTCCTTCAAAATATAATGCTTTGTAACAGTTTTATCCGGATCAATGCCTATTTCACGCAATGCGTTATGAAGCTCACCTATATACCTACTGTCATTTTGGCAATGATAGTATAATTCCTCGCAAATACGAAGTCCATTTTCTACGTCATTATCGTATTTGCGTTGATATTTTGGTTGCTCATCATTAATCTTAAACGGACAATATCTTGCACCACGCCCAATAAGTTGTGCTTCCGAAACGGTTGCCGGAGATATTGACTTACCACCAGACTGTCTCGTTTCGTACAGACGCACTATGTCAAATAGATTCAACACATCCCAACCTTCATCGAGTTTCTTTACTTCAAAAATTGCTCTATACGGATTTGATGCATCTTCTAGAGAATTGAGCAAAATTTGCTTTTTATCCGCTTCTTTATCATCATTAACTGATACACAATGTTCTTCTGAAAAATCTTCTCTAAGTTCCTGTGCAAGCATATCAAAGGTTATTCCTGCAGATAAAAAGTAATCATACGCTTGATGCATCGTAGGATTCTCAATCAATGTAGAAATTCTCTCAATTGCAGAACCATCCAGTTTTTTTATAACCTCTATAAAAGTTGCCATAAATGCTTTGCTATCTGCAATTCTAGCAGACTTAAATAATACAACCGGTTTAATAGATAAATGATTGTCTTGAAAAACCTTTAATCTATACTGACTCAACACCAAAGCTTGAATGGCACGGTCCATAATATCCATATCTGAGCGAAGTGTTTTTATCTCTTTCGAATAAAGGTCCGCACGGAATTTATGTAAAGGGTAATCAAATATAATCTTGTTCTCATACTCAGCACGAATCTGAGGATTTGCAAGATCACAAGTAGCTGTAAATTCTAGCAATATATTTTCACTATTTCTGTCAAAAATACTCTTTACTGTTTGCTCCCAAGAGTGATAATTATCCTTTTCTTCTTGACTAAGTTTCTTTGTACTAACATTCAAATGATGTGCTTCATCAGATATTAATACAGTCTTTACATCATCAAAGTCATCAAAAGATATCCCATTCTCTTTTGTAACCCAAATATCTGTGTGCAATCCTTGTGTTGTTGAAAAACAGATATTTATTGCATCTGGATCTGCTGATTGAAAATTACTGACCTTCTTTATAGCTATACGTTCTCCGTCCAGCACAATCTCCTCAGCGAATAAATACTTACTAGATGCAGCATTTAGGAAGTTATCTTCTGTTTTCTTTACTATGGTAGACAAATTTACAAAGAACAGAAAATTTCTATATCCTTTTCTATACAGATAAAGCATAAGACCTGCCATAATAAGCGTCTTTCCACTTCCTGTAGCCATATGAAACAATACCTGCGTAGGATGCGGACATTTTGGGCTTTCAAAATGTGTTATAAAATTCTCAAATGCAGTAATTTGATATGGACGCAATTCAAATGCAGGATTTATATTATCCGAAATATAAGTAGGCATATCAGATATATATCCATTCTCACGGAGAACATCTATCTTTTCATGTAGAAATGCCATAGATCACACCTCCCCGTAGAAACTTCTTGTGAATGCCTTATCTTCATCACTGATGCCATACTCTTCATCATCAATATCACAATAATTTACAAACAATAAGTTTTTATCGAGCAGTTCCATAAGGAAACGCCTCTGGTCATCTATAGACAACGCATAAAAATCTTCTGCATTTGCATCAATATCTTTTGGATTAACTCTGCTGCTAATAAATCCGGTTTGTATGATGCGTGTATAAATATCTTTGATTTCTTCAAGAGTAGTAGCAATCTGAATTTCATCAACAAAATTCTGGTTTGCTTTTGCTAGTTCGCAATATATAAATGATCCGCCACCTTGCCAACCAATATCGATAGATATTCCTCCTTCATCACCATCAATAACTTTCTTCAATCGTTCAACAGCTAACTGTTCGATATAATCCATTTGATCAATACCTATATAATTGCGGTTCATCTTATGAGCAACAGCACAGGTAGTACCAGAACCCAAAAAGAAATCTAACACTAAATCACCTTCATCTGTAGCAATCTCCAAAATGCTCTTGATAAGATTTTCTGGCTTAGCATAATCAAATTCATCTCGTCCAAACATCTCATCTATTTGGGAATTTCCATCCATATTTTTACAATCAAATAAAAGTGCTTTAATAAATTCCTGCATTGCAAAATCAGAAATTACAGAACTTAACTTTCCGTTATTATCATCATCAGATTTAAATTTTCTTGCATATGGTTTAGATATGTTAAGAAATTCATAATCATCAGGAAATACAATTGCGCCAGTATTATAGTAGTATTCAAAAGTGTCTTTTGTTACAGCCCAAGTTCTTTTTTCACTTGCTGGGTATTCTTTTCCTGTTTTAGGATCAACCATCGTAAAATACGAATTAGGACGCTTACTCGCAGGTTGTTGCGAAGTTAAATCTGCAAGTCTCCATGGCTCACCGGGATAATCTGACGTTTCATAATACTTTCTTTCTACTTTTCTTCCAACAACCTTTTCGTCATCTGCAACATTGGTGTATGCTAAAATCCAATCAAAATCTTGAGAAAAATTAAAGGGAACATCTGATTTTCCACTACGAGTACGTCGAGGTATAGTTCCAACAAAATGTTCTGCACCAAAAATATCATCTGCAAGCACTTTAAGATAATGCATTCCGTCTTCACCAATACTGATCCATATGGTTCCACCCTTCTTCAATAATCTCTTTGCTATAAGAAGTCGTTCCTTCATAAATACTAGCCAACTTGACAAATGAAAATTAGAGTTATATTTAAATGTATCCGTAGCCTTTGTTTCTCGAAAATAGTAAGGTGGATCAATGTATATGCATTTAATTTGTCCTTCATAACGTTTTAACAAACTTGATATTGCCAACAAATTATTCCCTTTAATTATAAGATTTTCGCCATTATATACTGTTTGCTCTTCATATACTCCTTGAGCATATTTTTTTGCTTTAGTAAAAACTTTAGGATATAACAACCTATCTATTTCATCCGGTGCCAATGTTTCATTATAAAAAATCTCTTTTCTTTTTTGATTTTCCTTTGTTTGTCCACCTTCTAATACACAATCCTTATAAGGAAAAACCAACTCAACATTACCCTTTGAAGAAATAATATCTCCATCAGCATCAGCAAGACCAATTTTGTTCTTAAAGCGAGTATAACTATCCGGTAAAAACTCTCTATTATTAACCACCCAGCCAAATCCTACATTATCAAAAACGGTAATTCCATCAACCTCTTTAAAGAAGTGCTCTTTCGTAATATCATTAGCAAGTAACAAATGAATAAGATTAGTATCCATCTGCATTGCAGCCTCATAAACGGCGTTTCTCAACAAAACTCCATCCTCTGAAAAAAATCTATTATCTTGTTTAAGTACATTCAATACTGTTTCATAAAACTTTGTCATAGTACATCTCCTTTTACATTTCCTTTCGACCTTCTATGTCCCACAACCATGTGCCTTTGTATTTAAAATATCTTGGCCCTGCTATTCCTGATGTCTTACCCGTGATTATCTTCGCAACACCTGTAAGACTCATAATTTCACCATTATATTCAACCTTTCTATCATCGACTACCGTACAAGTAATTGTGCCGTCTGTATAATATTCCAACACTGCACCCACCGGTATTTCCCACTCTGAGAAAGTAAAGTTAGCTGACCTTGTTCGACTTTCCTTTTTCACTTCTTCTGCAGTTTCCTCTGCTTTTATCTCTGCTTCATTTGGATTAACCAACATTAATTTATCAGTACACCCATGAATTTCTGCAATAGCTTCTAAAATCGAATATGCATCTTCTGCGGTCATAGCATAAAACTCTCTGACTCTTTTCTGACCATTGAAATTATCTATAGAACGCAAATTAGGATTCAGTTTATCAATAATAGTATGTATCTTCAAATCAGATAATCTGGAATTTACCTCATAGGTTGCATATACCCTAAATGCAAAAGGAATACACTCGCTTCGATTCAGCTGATTTAATCTTCGTTCTATGTCATCTGCATAACCAATTTTTACATAATCCGGAAATGACGGATTTGTTAATATGTAAATAACTCCTTTTTTCTCTTCCACGACGCTTTCCTCCTGCACACATTATTTTTTGTCTGGAACAATATCCAAAATATCATCCATCTTACAATCCAGCGCCAAACAAATCTTCTCTAATACCCCTACGCGAACATCTTCATTTCTACCAAGCTTCGCCATTGCATTTGTACTGATTTTAGCTTCTTTTATAAGCTCTGTTTTCATCATTCCACGCTCATTTAAGATACCCCATAATTTATCATAGTTAACCGCCATTTTAATCCTCCAATTCCGATGAACAATCTGACATTTATACTGCATAATATTATAGCACTTTTTGTGTTGTTTCTCAATTAGAAATTGAAGTTTGCAAATTTCAATTTTGTATTTCTAATGTAACAAACAAAGTATTTTGATAATAATTCAATAACTCCTCTATTTTCTTACGTTCTTTTGGAAAATCTATTTCTAAATTCCCAAAAACCATATTGGTACTATTATAAAAAGACATTGTTGCTAATATCAAAGGCAAAGAAAAACCCGAATCCGTAGTACCTGTATATATTTTTTCTCCATTTGGATTAAACCGCCCTAAAAGTGCATAGTCGCCCATCGCACCAGCATGTGTAGATATACATGCCCTACTATACAATATTCTTCCATATGGATCACAATATCTTTTTTGCAATTTATTAAATGTATCGCACTTTTCATCATCGAGCCACCAATAGTCTCGTACGTAATTCTTTTGCTTAAAAAACTTCGCATACTTATCTTTTAGTTTATCGAATTCCTTTTTTGCTTTCTGTTTTTCTTCTTTGTTTTCAAAAACATCATATAGTGCTATCTGATTAGAATATGCAGCTATATTTTGCGAATCACAATATCTTTCAACCAAATCATCAAAATCTAAATCTTTTTTTCTGCTTTCAAAATAATCTATCAGAACCATTTGTTCATATAATCTTCGCGCCCTAGCAAGTGCACCATCAGGAAAACCATTCGATAGTAGGCATATAATTTCCTTCATAACTATTATTGCATATGCATACGCACGAATCAGAATATCATTGTAAGTTAACCCTGACTTATATTTTTCAATTGTATCGCCAAACGCATCCTCAAGCACTTCAACAACTTCACTTAGTTCTTCAATCTTCCAAAATTTTAAACTTTCTTCTCTCATAATCAAAGCACCTCCTTAAAGTACAACTCATTATATCACATTATACAGTCCAATAATCTTCCCACAAAAAATGTCGGTAAGATTGCTCCAACCGACACTTCATGTTCACTATTTTTAATTCAACTCATTCCACACATCCACATAATCCTGCAATCCACCCGGACGCATTGCAATACTTACATAACTTGCAGGCTCTTTCCTCGCAAGTCTGGCAAGGATTCCTGCATCCTCCGGCTCATCAAATACAACCTGTTCCTCTGCTTTATCACAGTTAATCACAAGTTGCTTGCCCTCCATATCTGTCATAACAACTGCATTCCTACTGCCATCATACTGATATATTGTATAGTTTAATGCCATGTGCTCACCTCTCTAAACCATACCAAAATGCTCCAACGCATCCTTAATCGCCTTTTCCTTCTCCTCCGGACACTGCGGTTGTCTACTATCTTCTGACTTAGGCAAGTTATAATTCTCCCCTACCTCTATTCCACACTTTCTTTTTACCTGTGAAATATACAGATTAGAAACTTTCAAACCATGCTCCTTCAGCACATATTCCTGAATTTCCTTATAAGTTGCCTTACCCTCTGCGGTCGTCAAATCCATCTCATCCAACTCTAATTCCACTTCAATATAATCATCCGGTTTTTGTTGGGACAAAAGAACTACCGTCTCCACATGCACCGTATGAACAAACTGGTCTACTGCCACTGCCTTCACAACTTTATATCCTCTGGCCTGAATCATCTCTAAATCTCTTGCAAGGCTTGTCACCTTACATGAAATATAAACAATCTTGTCCACACCATAATCTAAAATCTTAGGCAGTGCCTTTGGATGAATACCATCTCTTGGTGGATCAAGTACGATCACATCCGGATTTTCCTCAATCTCATCTAAAACTTTGAACACATCACCCGCAATAAATCTGCAGTTTGTAAGTCCGTTATGCAATGCATTCTCTTTGGCTGCTTCTACTGCTTCCTCAATAATCTCTACTCCGATCACTTCTTTTGCAACTGGCGCAAGTACCTGTCCAATCGTTCCAGTTCCGCTAAATAAATCGTACACCGTCATATTGTTGATATCACCAATGTACTCTCTTACTGTACTGTAAAGCACTTCCGCTGCTCTTGAATTTGGCTGGAAAAATGAAAATGGTGTAATTTTAAATTCCATTCCTAACAGCTTTTCATAGAAGAAATCTTGTCCATAGAGAATTCTTGTCTCATCACTCTGTACCACATCAGACAGAGAATCATTTAAAATATGAAGAATACCAACAATTTTTCCTTCTAACGAAAGCGCAAGCAATGCATCCACAAGAGGCTGTAAATCATGTTCTTCCTGTGTAGTGGTAACTAAATTGACTAAAATCTCACCTGTCACATCACCGCGTCTCAAAAGCAGATGGCGCAGATAACCAACATGCTGCATTTTCTTATAATAGCTTACATTTCTCTCTTTAAAATAAGAAAGAACGCAACTTAAAATCTTCGTCAGATCCTCATGCACCAATTTACAATCAGATGCAGTAAGCACATCATATGTACTTCCCTTTTTATGCAATCCCAATGAAAGAGGTCCATCTTTATATTCATCACCAAAAGAAAACTCCATCTTATTGCGGTAACCAAATTCTTTTGGACTTGCTTTTACACCTTCAAAGATATAGTCTCCTTGAATCGCCGCATCCAGAATCTCTTTTACCTGCTGCTCCTTCATCTTCATCTGTTCCTGATAAGGCATTGTCTGATACATACATCCGCCACAATCCGGGAAAATACTGCATACAGGTTCTCTCTGTTCCAGTGGAGATTTTTCAAGCACTTCCAAAAGCCGCCCTTCTGCTTTTCCCTTTCTCATCTTGTTGACCGCAAACTTTATCTTTTGTCCCGGAATTCCATTTTTCACGATGACCTTTTTTTCTTCGCCTTCTACGGATACGATTCCTTTGTTTGGAAATTCAACTTTCTCAATGAATCCTTCACATAGCTGCCCTTTTTTCATTCCAATATACTCCTTTGCTGTAAATAACCTTTCTGTAGGCTGCGCATCCTCGTTGTACACAGCACATTACAAAACCTGCAGGAATCACTGTTCTGAAATCATTTCCCTGCACATTTAAAAAACTGCCGCGATTACGTTCTACTCACGACAGTTTTATACGTTAAATGTAATCTCTGAATTTTAGAGTTCGTCTTCATCGAAGTAGTCATCTTCGAAATCATCATCAAAGTCTTCTTCGAAATCTTCTAAATAATCTGGTGTAAAGAAACGATATACTGCATATGCGATAGCTGCTACTGCTGCAACAGCACCAACGATTGCAAGAATCCATAATACTGTTTTCTTGATCTTGTCATCTTCTTTTTTGTTCAGCATCTCGTATAATTTTGTTTCTGTAATCATATCTTCGATTTTGCTCATAAACCCACGTCCTTTCCGTATCATCATAATACGACTCCTTAATAATATACATATTATAACATTTTTGCACTAATATTACCATATGTAGATTTTCATTTTTTATACATTCGCCATATTTAGATTTTCTGTAATTTTGCAAAAGAAGCAAACATCTTTTTCACACCCACATTGTCAAATGATACTGTGACCTCATAATCTCTTCCACCAGCTACAATCCCTGTAACAAGTCCTTCGCCAAACTTCATATGTTTGACGCGATCTCCAACGTCATAAGAGAGTCCATCACCAGACTTTGCGCCAAACGATTTTGCCGGCGCAGTTACCCCAAATGCTTTCGACTTAAACGCCTGTTTTGCCTGTACATATGCTTCTGGTTTCTTGGTATCATGTACTGGTTTTTCTATCACAAATCCAGTGGACAACAGATAAACTGGTACTTCTTTTAAAAATCTTGATGTTTTATTGTACTGTGTCTCTCCACGGATCATACGTCTTCTTGCACAAGTCATCGTCAGATTTTCCTGTGCACGCGTGATTCCAACATAACACAATCTTCTTTCTTCTTCTATATCGGTAGGATCATCCGAAGTGATCGTCATATAACTTGGGAAAATTCCATCTTCCATCCCTGCAAGGTATACTTCCGGAAATTCAAGCCCTTTTGCACTATGCAGTGTCATCAATACAACATAATCACTGTCCTCATCCAGACTGTCAATATCTGCAACCAACGCTACCTCTTCTAAAAATCCACTCAAAGTCGGCTGTTCTTCACATGATTCTTCATAAGATGCAATCTTGCTCATAAGTTCATCGATATTTTCAATTCTGCCCTCTGCTTCCTCGTCTCCTTCTGCTTTTAAGTCTTCTACATATCCAGTCATATCGATCACGTATTGCATCAAATCTGAAATAGACATTGTTTTTGATTTCTCTTTAAAATGCTCGATCAATGCAACAAAAGATTCCAGCTTGCCTGCGCTTCTTCCGATTCCCGGAATCATATCTGCCGTACGCAGTGCTTCATAAAAGCTGACTTCACGTCCCATCGCGTTGTCTTGCACACGATTGATCGTAGTAAGCCCGATTCCACGCTTTGGAACATTGATAATTCTGCGCACTGCCAGATCATCTTTTCCATTGTCGATTGTTTTTAAATACGCCAGCAAATCCTTGATCTCACGTCTTGCATAGAAGTTGACACCGCCAACCACTTTGTATGGAATATTGGCCACGATAAATCTTTCTTCAAAAATACGCGACTGTGCATTAGTACGATACAAAATCGCATGATCTCTGTAATTTCTCGTACCATCCTTGATATGCTTTGCGATATCATTTGCGATATAATTTGCCTCTTCAAACGCATCGTCAAACTGACGGAACTGAATCTTATCTCCCTCTCCCTTATCTGTCCAGAGAGCCTTTGCCTTTCTTCCTACATTATTCGCGATCACAGCATTTGCAGCATCCAGGATCGTCCCTGTAGATCGGTAATTCTGCTCCAGTTTTATGACATGGGCGTCTTCAAATACACTTTCAAAATCCAGAATATTGCGGATATTGGCACCACGGAATTTGTAAATCGACTGGTCATCATCCCCAACCACACAAAGGTTACGATGCTTTTTCGCCAACAGACTGATCAACTTAAACTGTACTGTATTAGTATCCTGATACTCATCTACCATAATATAGCGGAATCGTTCCTGATAATACTCCAAAATGTCTGGCTGAGACTGCAATAACTGTACCGTTTTCACCAATAAGTCATCAAAATCCAGTGCATTATTGGCTCTCATCTGTTTTTCATATTCCCAGTAAACTTTCGAAATCTTTTGGCGATTATAATCTCCTGCTGCATCCAGTTCATACTCCTGTGGAGTAATAAATTCATTTTTTGCCGCTGAAATCGCTGACAAAAGTGCTCTTTCTTTATATATCTTTGTGTCGATCTGCAACAATTTGCACACATCTTTCATCAAAGTCTTCTGATCATCTGTATCATAAATGGTAAAGTTATTATCGTATCCAAGACGGTCTATATATCGTCTTAAAATTCTGACACAGGTAGAATGAAATGTGCTGACCCAGATACTTTCTGAACCAAACCCTACGATCTTGTCCACTCGGTCACGCATCTCTCCTGCCGCTTTATTGGTAAACGTAATAGCAAGAATATTCCATGGATTCACACCCATTTCATCAATCAAATATGCAATTCTATGTGTAAGAACCCTTGTCTTTCCTGAACCTGCTCCAGCCAGGATTAAAAGCGGCCCCTCCGTATAAAACACAGCTTCTCGCTGTTCTTTGTTCAATGTATCATAAATATTCAATATGATTACTCCCTTTCAAACTTGTCTCGGTTCTTTTCATTATATTATAAATACTACTTTCTGTCATCCAAAATAATTTTCACAAAACACTTGTTATGTAGTTTTGAATACTCTATAATAGTGATACTGAGGTGATGATATGACAATAGATAGAGACAATTTATTAGACAGCATTCTTGCCAGCATTGCAAGAATTGATTACGTAAAATCAGCAGATATTCCTAATATCGACTTATATATGGATCAGGTTACAAGTTTTATGGAAAAAGAACTCAAATCATCCAAACGTTATTCCGATGACAAGATTCTGACTAAGACAATGATCAACAACTACGCGAAGAACGATTTACTTCCACCACCTGTTAAGAAGAAATATTCCAAAGAACACCTTATGGTGCTCACATTCATTTACTATTTCAAAAGCATTCTCTCTATCAAAGATATTGAGACTCTTTTAACTCCGATCAACGAGAAATATTTCCACGCAGACGGTGAACTGGATGTAACACATATCTATGATGAGATCTGTGCTCTGGAAAAATCCAGAACACCACTTCTTCAAGAGAGTGTCCGCGAAGTATTTTCCGCATCCCAAAAATCTTTTGAAGATGTGCCAGAAGAAGAACGTGATTTTCTTCAATATTTTTCATTTATATGTATGCTCAGTCTGGATGTGTATGTGAAAAAGCAGATTATTGAAAAATTAATAGACTTGATTCCATCAGATAAGAAATAGACTTGATTCTTTTCTAAGGTATAAAAAAACAGGGAGTACACTTTGATGTGTTCCCTGTTTATTTTATCCTATTCTTGCTTGTTTTTCATCCTTTTGAATACCATGTCATATCCATCATTACCATAATTTAACGAACGGTTAACACGGCTGATTGTTGCCGTTGAAGCTCCTGTCTTTTCAGCAATATCAAGATATGTTCTTTGCTCTCTAAGCATCTTTGCCACTTCAAATCGCTGAGAAAGAGATAACAACTCATTGATTGTGCAGATATCTTCAAAAAATGTATAACATTCTTCTTTGTTTTCCAAACACAAAATGGCTTCAAATAAGCTATCAACTGCCTCTGTTCTAATAGTTTTTCCCATGCTAATCTCCTTTTAGTATAATCATTCTCCTAGTACATTTTAACACAGTAAAATCTTAAAGTCCACCTTTATTTCAAGACGATTACGCTTGATACTTAAAACGATTCATATAAGGTTTCAGACGTTCTAAAGATGTGGTTACCACCAATTCTTCTGGGAAATCACATTCCTTCAGCATGTTTTCAACCAATCCCAGTTTTCCCGCATCCAGATCTAAGTGTGAGTCGCTTCCCGTGGTAATACATACGCCATATTTTTTACAATATGATAACATCGTGCGGATATTTTCTGCACCATTGACTCTGTTGTTCTCTGGTCTCATCGAAGAATTATTGACTTCCAAAAGAGTTCCAGTCTCTTTTGCCTTCTTCACAATTGTCTCATAGTCCACAGGAAATCTTGAGTCATCTGGGTGACCGATCACATTGATGTATGGATTTTCCATGGCTTTTATCACTGCTTTGGTAACTAAATCTTCGGTTCTTTCTTCATGAAAACAAGGTGTATGGATACTTGCGATTACAATATCCATTCTTTTTAAAACTTTTTCTGAAAGATCCACTTCTCCTTCGCTGTTTAAAATATTGACCTCAGCACCAAAAAATGTCTGGATTCCCCAACGTTCTCTCGGTAAAATCTTCATATTTTCAAAATAATAGATTCCACAAGCACCTGGTATCCCTGGGGCATGTTCTGTAAAACAAATCGCTTCCATCCCGTGATCACGTGCCATTTCTGCCATTTCTCGAATTGTACTGTATGCATGTCCGCTCGCTAATGTATGCGAATGTGTGTCTACTCTTAATTTCATTTTTCTATTCTCCTGTATATCTTTTTTTCATCTGAGTACTTTATATATCATACCACAATTTCCAAAAAAGGAGACATTTTCTATGAAAACAGATTTAAAAAAAGCAAAAACCGATAACGAAGCGATCATCGATCAATATGATTATCTTGCAAATGCAGCATCGGCTCAGGATTGTACCGGACTCATTCCTGCAAATCCAAAGCCAGGTGATATGATGGATGCTTACGAAGACCTTTATCACTATACTCCTCCAAAAACAGACAATTCCAGAGAATAACACACACCTTCTGTCCTTCCTTCATATGTTATATGAGAAATTACAATATTTCAGGAGGGATTATGAGAAAGAAATTCTCTGTATTACTTGCAGCAATGCTGCTTGCATTTACAACACTAAGTGCATGTACATTTACCAAGGATACCGATGAAACTGGAAATACACCCGTTGTCCTTAATGAAGTAGCACACTCCATTTTCTATGCGCCTATGTATGTTGCGATTGAAGAAGGCTATTTTGCTGATGAAGGAATTGATATCGAACTCGTCACAGGATTTGGAGAACGCATATTAGTAAAAGACAGTATAATAGGAAGAAACTCATCCCCTAGCCAGTGCGACTAGGGGAAATTTTCTACCAAATCTGAAATCTGTCAATCGATTTTCCTTTTACTCCGGCAAATCCATCCTGACCCTTTGTAGTCTCTGTATCGAATTGCCAATCGAGATAAGCACCTTTTACCAGACTCACACGATATTGTGCTTTCTGATATCCATGCTTCTTTGCGTAATCTTCAGGAGTTTCATAATAAACTCTAATCAGATCAATAGGGCTTCCATCTCCAGCAAATCCATTGATAGCATCTTTGATGTTGTATCCAGTAACTTTAGGCAGCCAGTCTCCACCCTTTTCGTGTACTTGATACCAAATCTTCCCTACATCTACACCGATCGCAATATCTGTGATTTCTTTTCCTCTGATTCCTGCATAATCTTCCAGGTTAGTAACTTCTGGAAGCCATTTTCCATTTACTCTTGCGCGATATTTAAAATGAATCTGTGCGTTGTAATATCCTCCGGAAGCCTGTGGACGTTCTGCAGCTTCGATTTCTACTACGTCTTTGCCATAATCGATATCGCAAAGTTTTAAAAGGTGCGTAAATTTGTTCTGTGAAAGATTTGCAATACGTACACCATAAGCGGAACCATCTGCAGCTACGTATGTATCATCACCAAGATAGATACCAATATGCCCCTGCATCCACACAGCCCAGCCAATGTGGTCATTAGTACGCTGTGAAATAGGAATCACTTCTTTTGCAGTCGATTTGTACTGCCACGAACCTCTGAGGATACCTGTGTACCACGAAATCAGACCAGAACAGTCCACACAGACTTGTCCGGCTTTCTTAGAATCGCTCCACCAAACTGCATTGGATCCATATCTGTCGCGAAGCGCATCAATGGCTTCTGCTGTCATGACTTGCCCCTTTGCTCCGTAGATATAAGGCGTTCCTACTTTTGATTTACAAAATTCAATTAAGCCTTGTACTGTTTTACTCATAATCTTATTCTCCTTTTCTTTTATATACTTTGTGCGACGTCGCACATTTGCGCCGGCGCAATTAAAAAAGAGAGCCGGTTAACGACTCTCTACTCTGCTTCTTACTCTGCTTCCACTTCTGGAATACCGGCTACGCTAGTCAATAACGATACGACACCAGCTAACAATGCTGACGAACCAACCAGCATCCAGTTCACATCTCCCATTGCAGCTGATGTTCCGATAGTTGCTACCGCGCTCTGAGCTACTGTCTTAACTGCTCTTACGCCTGCTTTCTTCCACCATTTCTTTGTATCTACCGATACTTTAAATACACAATTTTTAAACATACTATTCTACCTTCCTTTCCAAATCGTCGATCCTGTGATTTGCTACTTTGATTTTTTCTTCATCAATCTCGATTGCTTTTTCTAGTTTATATGTACGCTCAATTACATTGTTGTGCTTGTCTACTCGTTTTGTAAGCTCATCTAGTTTATAGTCAATCAAAGCGATTGTCTTGCTGTTCGCCTTTTCTGTTCTGCGCTGCTGACAGATGTTGTTGATCATACATACAATAATTGCTACTGCACCCGTGATAACTGCTTCAATCACATTTCTGTACCTCTCTTTCTTGTAAAAAAAATAAGAACCTTTCGGTTCTAGTGCTTTGGTTTGATTTTGTCTTTAAATTTACATCCTAAACCACCAAAATGCGATTTGCATTTCTTTCTGTACTTACACTCGTTGCAATTCTTCGGAATTTTCTTCATTTACACTACCTCCCACGCCTGTTTGTAATCATCCGGACTATACGCCGTGTCATTTATACATTTATATGTATAGCCGTCTGTCCAGATTGCAATTCCGACTAGTCACCGAGGGCTATTCGAAAGCTGACTACTCTGTGGCTTCTTCCACTGGTTTGTCAAAAGGAATTTGGTAGTTTGTATATTGTGGTGTATCATCTACTTTCCAGATATTTAACTGTCCGTTTTCCCTGTCTACCAGAACAAAATGAATACATTTCGGACTGATATAATAAGCATCAAACCAGTTAGAAAGTAATACATCATTGATATACTCGCATCCGTCCTCGTGTTGGTGCCCATGTAATCCACACAATAATTCACCATCACATGATGTAAAATCAAATTCATGTGCTATTCCGTATTCATCCGTCACAGAACCGCTTGTTTTTGTCTTTCTACCAGACCACAATTCACTAAGAGTTTTGAAATTGACACTCTTTAACGGAACATGAGACAAAAGAATAACATCATATCCGTCTGCCTTTTCCAGTTCTTCAATAATGCGGTCAATTGTTGTAGATGGGATAATATAGTGACTATATCCGCCCTTTTCAGAATCATATGCAAAACCGCTGACAACAACATATTTTACATTGTAGTTATCATCATAAGTTACAAAGTTTCCATAATTGTCAAATCGTCTCGCATAGATATTTCTGAAATACTTATACAAATAATTATGCGGCGTAAGTCCTGTTGTTGTTTCGTCTACTGACATCCATGTGTCGTGATTTCCGAAAATTTCAATTCTTTTACTATATGGTACAGACTCCATAGAAGAAATATAGTTTTCTAAATTTTCACACTTTGTAAGAGGATTTTCTGTGTCGGAATCAACATAACTATTTACGGTATCACCTAAGTTAATAACTTTCCCTACATCATACCAATCTAATAAACCACTAATAGTATCCCATAACGGCTTAGAAAAATTAGTGTGTTGGTCTGTATGGATAATTAAAGGGATTTTATTGATATTTCCATTCGCTTCTATCATCCATTCGTTTTTAGCAGATTCAATAACAGAAGCAAAACCAGAATCAAGCCCTGTTTTTGTAGAAAGTGTTTCAGAATCTTCTGTGATTAACGAAAGTGTACTTACTCCATAATCCTGTGCGTAATCTTCATCAACTGTTAATACGTTTGTTTCACTTTCTTCTGTTGCGGAAACACTTTTATGAGTAACACTTACGTTGTCGTAAACGTATTTTGAAAAAAGTGCATTTGAGTTAATTGTTTCATCAACCACCGCTGAGTGCATTCTTCTAAAAAGAACAATAGGATAATATCCATCTGGCACATCTATACTTGCTGAACCTGTTAGAATAACACTTCCACAGCCAGTTCCTAACGAAGTAAACCCTAACTCACCCTCTGTTCCTGTAAAACCATTTGCTGATATATATTTGTCAACGTGATAATCCGTTGCTGTTCCAAATACTGGAGCAATCGGTGTATCAACAAACATCATTTTCATTTCAAGTTTAGTAAACAATGTGGTATCAAATTCTATATTTACAACACCGCCTGTCACTTCTTGACCGAAATAAGAAATATAATAATCACCGTTTGTTCCTAAACTGGCATCTATATATTTAATGCCAGTCCAGTCTGCCGTATAGGTTTCTCCGTCTTCATTATCTGTTGTAGTTGGAAATGTACCAATACTACCATGATACCCCGCAACATTTTTTAAGTTCTCTGTAACTTCTTGTAGCTCCATACCAGAACAAGAAACAATCACATCCCCTGTCACGCTTGCAATTGTCACTGTAAAAGTATCTGCATTCCATACCCCTGTTAATACTTCACCACCCATTGTGACTGTTACATCTCCAAGAGCATAGCCATCTAATGGAGTAAGAACCGCAACAAGACTCTGCCCATCTGCAATTGATACAAGGTTATTAGATGAAGTAACATTGACTAAATCCCAAACAATTCCATGTACTGTTGTTCCTGTATCTCCGTTATCTCCACCACCGCTCGTTGTAGGTGTGCCATAGTAGGTTGTTCCATCTGCTCTAAAAAGTAATGTCTGTCCTTCTGTTGGTGTCAAAAGATTTCCGTTTGCATCTTTTGGCAAGTCAACTTTCTGTTCCTGAAGTTGACTAACTTCCTCTGCGCTTGCTGCGCTGATATTGGCACGTGCCTGTGTCTGCTGTTCATCTGTAAGATTTTGCGATATATACTGAACTACATCTGCTGTTCCCTCTACTGGATTTGCCTCCATGTACGCATTTACAGCCTCGGCTATCTTTTCATCCGATACGCCTTGTCCGTTCTGTTCAGCGATTTTATTGACAGCATCCATAATCGCTCCGAAGCTGGTATCTTCTTCTTTACTAGACCCTTCCGGCTCTGGTCGCGAAGTGATGTTTAATTCTATTCGATGCTCTGTCTGACCACTTTCTTCGTCGGACAAATAAATAAAGACATAAGCGCTATAATTTCGCTCAATGCCTTCTCCTTTTAATATAAAATCCGGAATAACGACATCCGTCACACCGTCTCTCGTTACGCCTATTCTGCGCTCCGCAATGCCCCCGGTTTTCTGCAGCGAAAAATGTATTTCCACTGCAGCCGGAAGATTCAAACCTTGAATCCTTAGAATCTGACCGTAATCATACTGCCAGATTTTCTGTGCAACGACCTTAGTGATTTCGTTGCATTCGAAGTTTACAAATACAATGTTATTCATTCTGATCAGCTCCGTTCGCTACGACTACATTACTCCAGCGACCATACATAGTGAAATATTCGCCTCGAAACACGTACACAAAACGTGGTCTTACACGGATATAGTATGTAGCATCAATATTCTCTTTAATCGAAAAGTTCCAGTATAGCCCCTGTTTTGATAGACGCTTGCTCGACTGCACATCCCTAAACATCGGATTATCTGCGATCTGGATTTCGTATTGAGTTGCTTCACTTACTTTTTCCCACGTAATTTTAATGTGTCTGTAATCCGTATGAATATTGTTTTTTTCTAATGTTACTTCTGTTGATTTACGCATATTCTCAATCATAGATGCTGCAGTTTTCATGTACGAGGTAATTTCTTTCTGAAATCCACCAATGCATTGTTGCTCAGCTGCGAATGACGTGGTTGAGCATCCAAACGCTAAAACAACTACTAATAATAAACAAATAATCTTTTTCTTCATTTCTTTTCTCCTTTTATGAAATTTTCAAATACGTAATCCTTACCGTAGCAGCTTCTGATTTTGATACAACTCTGTACGCCCTCCGGCTTGTCTCAAAACTCGCTGGTATCGGCACCCCTGCGCTGCCGGTTGCAGTAATTTCAATTGGTTCACCGTACTGCGCTATATCACTTTCTGCAACGTTGAACGAACCATAGTATGTGTACGGTGAAGCATAATCATTAGCTGTTAACGTCACCTCATACGCTACTGAATTAATTGCAAATTTCTGTAGATTTTCGTTTTCTGACGTAATGTATCCGTCCGGCAGCGTAGTGACTTGGTCTTCTTTCCATTCGATTTCAACGCCTGTTAGATGCATTGATTTGTCAACCTGGATAACACATATATGATCGTATTTTTCAGTCTTTTGAATATATAAATCCCATGTACTAGTATCTGCTTTGACTAAATATGCGGCAGTATCTTGATGAGCAAATACGTCAACGTCTGGATCCGTTCCATTTACACTCGCAAATCGGATTGTGATCATATTTCTTTTTGTGCCACGTTGCAGCGTATGAATACATATCGCCGAATTCTGATAGGTCGTACTAATTGTAAATCGTGCGATATTCACATACCCTGCTTCACCACTGGTGCCTGATGTGTGATGTACATAGCTTCCTTTTGCTATCTTTATCTGTTCGAAAAATGTAACAGTTTTATTAAAATACGATATCAAATCTACTTCGAAAGCGTTTGCAATCTCGCAGATCTTGCCGATCGCAATTCCACATCGTTTTTTTAGAATCGATAGCAGTTTTAATGATGTCGGTCCTGTGGCTGTTTTATCCGTTTCGTCAAATGCATCCGTAACAATCAGTTTCACGTCATACACGATGTTTTTATCTGCTTCGAATATGTACGTTTTGCCTGATACATTATAGACATTTGCATAATCTGTCAGTTTAACCTCGGTATATTCTGTATCTGTAGACTTTTTGTGCTGCACTTTGTAAGTTGCAATATTTTTTGCATCCAGTGAAGATGCCGATGCACTGAATGTAACCTTGAGATATCCTCCTGCAGTAGACAGTGCTCCGTCAGACGTGCATCTCTCTACTTTCATCGAAGATATACGTGGTGCCGTATATGCTAGGACTGTAATATCTTCTGATGCTGTAGCGGTGCGTCCACGACTGTCCGTAACTGTAATCGCTAGTGTCAGTGTTCCGGATTTTGACAGAACATTCGATACAAACGATGCATCTGTATACGTTTTTCCATCTAACGTCGTCTTATAAGACTTGATAGTCGAACCATACGCGCCCTCTGCAGTGATTTCTACGGCAATTTCAGATTTACTCTGGATATATTTTCCGTACGTCTCAAAATATCCATTAGAATCCTCTACAGTGAATGAAAATGTTGGAACAACGCTATCCGGGATCGTATACGTATTCGTATATTTGTTTATACCAAGCGAAGTTGAGCTGTTAAATGTTTCAATCTCAAACGTGACTGTAACTTTCGTTCCGCTAGGGGCTTGATTAGCCAGGGATAACGGCGGCGTAAAAGAAATATTTGTAGCGGATGATTTTTCAACAATCGTTCCCGATGCACTACCGCAACTATATTTCACAGTATGCGTGAAAGTTGCAGAGTATTGAGTAACCGTTAATGCCTGTTTTTCATTCAATGTACCATCGCTGACAGATAACGTCGAAATTCTGTTAATCTTATCCAGGGTAATTGTTCCTCTATATGTGCTGTTTGTGCTGCTTGAATAAATAGCAGCGCTGATGCTTATACTGATTGTCTTATTTCCATCAGAGTTATGTGTTATTTCTAATTCTCCGGAGCCTAATAATTCATTAGCTGACATTTCGATACGACTCGTAATACTCAATACTGTCGTACCGTTTATCACAATTTTAATAGGACCTGCTTTAACCCATTCACTTCCATAATTCTCTGCGCGTGCTGACCACGAAAGTTTTGATTTATTCGTAGCTGGATCTGATTTTGTAGACCAGGTTAACGCAATATGTCTAGGGCAATTCGTAAACCCTGTCGCATTACTTGATTTAATTATTCCACTTGATGCCATGTTTCATCTCCCTATTTTGTCACGCTTACTAAATATGCAGGACTATATTTGATATTTTCTTTTACGTAGGTACTTACATTTGTTGCGTGTGTGTGTGTGGCCGTTGGATCAATATAATAAATGTCGCCACCAAATGATTTTACATATTTACCGATTAGTGCGCTATAATCGTTAGAACTGTATTTGTCCGCTGTTGTCATATAGTATGTCTTTGATTTTGCTGCAACAAGAGAAACAGCACCATCAATCGCCTCGACTTCATCCGCATATGACACCGCCGTTCCCGAAGTAGTTGTTGAAATCCATGACACAACAACACAATTTGTTGCCTCGCCCAAAACAATCCCTGTTCCATCGCCGTTACCTGAATTTCCTGAATCATCTGTTTTCTCAAAAACATTGAGAACGGCTGTATTTGACACCGCTTCACTTCCCTCTGTATTTGAGACCACACATCTTACTAACATACCATCTTCGTCTACGCTTGTAGGTGTATATCTGAATGTGTTTGTATATGCCGATTCATCTGTCGATGCTATCCAGTTTGTATCGTCAGACATTTGATATTCCCATTGATACGTTAAATCCGTTCCTCGTGCAAAAACTGAAAATGTAGCTTCATTCCCAACTTTCACGCTCACGCTGAGTGGCTGCGAAGAAATCTTTAGCGGGATGTAAATTCCTACGTATTCAAAATCGACCCTGTTTCCATTATCTTCTTCTGTGGCTTGAATCCCAAAGAGATTTAAAAGTCTCGCTACAATCAACTCCGGCGTATAAATACCGTTTGAAGATGCATAAAGGACTTCCGTACCGTTAGACACGATAAATAATTCATCGTTGTCAATGACCATCTTGTATTGACTATCAGATTGCCCGATCTCCACGCCATTAATGCTGAATGAGAAATTTTTCAGAATCGTATTATACTTTTCCTGCAAATCTCCGTTTACATTCTCAATCTGTGTGGTTGTTTCGGTGAATTTTAAATCTAATTGACTTGCCAACAATTCTACCTGCGCGGCAATTTCTTTCTTAAACGACTCAAAATCACCTGTTGCGGTATAACTCTTTCCTGCTTCGAGAATGATGCTCTCACAATCCTGGAGGATTGCTGTTCGCTGTTCTGTCACAGTCTCATTAATTTTATCCGTAGCCTGCCCTATCTTCCGATCAGTCATTTCCTGATTGATCTGATAGCTCTTTTCCACACTTTCTACAACTTTTCCGACATTTTTGTCAGTTTGAACCTGCTTGTCAACAAATGTAAAGCGTTCATCTCCAAGCTGTAAAAGACCGTCTGTTGGATCCAACAGATTTAATTCCAATTTACGAACAAGCATCGTTTCATCCAGATCATGCGGTTCGCTATAAACTTTAGCATATCGTCCATATCTGAACGCTTGAATCCCTCCATCCACGTTATGTAGATCGATCGCAGTAAGTTCAATACTTCTCATTAAATTGATGTAATTTTGTAGTTCTTCGGTACCTTTTGTGAATAAATTTTCTGGGAGAGTCACGTCATCCCATTCTACTGTTTTTTCAATCCAACCAAATTTATCTACAGCTTCTTGATCATATATGTAATCAAGACCATCGTTCACATCTTTGATCGTCAAGCGTTCCCCCGTGTCGTTCCCATCATCATCCGTTAGCTTGCACCCAAGAGGAATAAGAACAGTTGCAATATCTTGTCCTTTGATGATTTCTTCTAAATCTACTAAGTTTTCTCCAAAGCGGATTTCCTGCGTATTTGTAAGTTCGAAATCTTCAAGATAGTCAATATAAACTCCATCCTCTTCTTCTCTTGTCCAAATATAACCACCTAGTTTATCGATAAGTTTGTCTTGAATTTCATCAAGAGTTTTAGGATAATTCTTATTCTCGCGTACGATATAATCATTTGGATCAGTGGCCGTAACTTTTCCGACCTTAAACTGTCTTTCTTCGCCTACATACTTATTGTGCGATTCAATCAAAAACGTAAAATATTCTTCCACGGTACCGCTAAACGAATATGGACGTATTTTTGTATCAACTAAAAAAGCAAGTTCCCCTTCGCAGGTCACTTGCAATGAATTGTACATACCTCTTTTTGCGTTAAGAACACGCCCTCTGAAAATTCTGAAATTATCATCATATACCTTAATGATAGATTTCATCTTTTTGATGCTTCCATACTTTTGATTCTGCTTGTAAATTGTAAAGCTGAACGTTCCAGCTTTATTTACCTCCATACCGACTTTTGCCTTTGCAAGCGGAAGAATATGCGTCACATTTGGATGATACAGGAGTTCTCCGTCTATATAACATTTATACATTACAAACTTCCTTCCTGATATGTAAATGTGATTGTTCCAGTACCGGAACATTTTAAAACATTATCACCAGCTACGAACTTGATATCTGGAACAATGATGTTCTCTCCGGAGGATATCGCATAGGAATTCCCGTTGAATTCAATCGTGAAATCTGCAGTTGTCGTGATGGTCGGGACTACGCTCTTTCTGAGGTTGCTGCAAGTAATTTCTTTTATCCCAGAGACGGTAGCTGAAACCACGGTATTTTCGTTTTTTAGCTTGTAAGGGTAAACATCTGCTGAGATTGTAATTTTGTAAAAACAACCTTGCTGAACCGAGGAAACCTTAATTCTTCCTTCGTAGAAGAATTCATTATCAAAATCCGGTATGATTTTATGAACCAAACCATGCATATAATTACGCAAATCGCTAAAACGCTTATGAAATCTTTCTTCGTCTTGTTCTTCCATGTTAAATATCGCTGTAAGAATTGCGTTTTCAAATTTAATCTCACCAAACGTTTCGGACAAATCTAATTTTCCGTCCATTCCTGGTATTTTTTCTTCCTCTTCAAAAGGATCCGGAGAAGAAACCTCAAACGATATCAATCTCATGTTCAGATCTTTGTATGTATGTTTTTCACCTATTGTTAATCCAGTCATTAGTTTCCTCTCTTTCCTAAATCTTCACTTTCGGAAAAATTATCATCCACATATCTAGTGATTGAACTTCCTACTTCTTCGCCATCCAGATCGACATGCGTATGAATGACAACGACTCTTTCCGTTTCTCTTTTTTTTAATAAATCTTGATAATTGTTTTTTAAGAATGAAGTCATTCCTTCTAAACCACCCAATGAACGGAATATTGCGTTTTCTTCCTTTGTGAGCACTGCTTCGCCTTCATCCAGGAACGCTGGAAAATAATCAGATGGTACATACTCCATACCGACTTTTAAACGAGGAATTTTTGAAATGCTAAATCCCTTTCCACCAACAACCGGAACCCAGTCTGGAATCTTTATTCCGTTTAAACCACCGATGAATTTATTAATTCCATCGATAATAAAGTTGATCGGTGACTTCCAAATTGTGCTAAGTGTTGAAACGATTGCAGAGAAAATATTTTTCACATTTCCCCATGCGGCTTTCCAATTTCCTGTAAACACATTTTTGATAAAGTCTAAAATATTTTTAAAGATATTCTTGATATTCTCAATATTTTTTTTGGTATCAGAAGCCATTCCTTCTAGTCCTCCGGTAAAAATAGGGACTAAAAAATGCTCAATTATATCTATCAATGGTTTTATCGCTACATCTATAAGCAAAAGGAAAATATCGATCAGCGGAGTAATTGCAGTCCCTATCAAACTGATTATTGGTACCAAAAGCTGTGCAAATAATTCGATTAATGGTGCAAGCAATTCCTGTATGACTGGAAGTACTGAATCAATCAGAATCGTCAAAAGTGGAATCAACGCCTCTCCAATAGGAATTAGAAGAAGCTCCACGTTTCGTTTTAATGCCTCAAACATAGATCCCAAATCGTCATATTTCACTTCTTTTATCTGCTCCATGGCATCTCCTGTGTTGTATGCACCTTCTTCAATATCTGCAAGAGCTGTGACTACTTCAGGTCCTAAATCTTCCCACATAGTCCCAAACAAATCTACACCTGCAGTGTTCTGCGCTATTGGATCTTCTAGTGCAGCAAGCGCTTCTATCGTTTTGTCGAACGCTTCTTTTGCACTGTCCCCTCCAGCTGCAAATTTTTTTGCCATTTCATCCGCATTCAGTCCAATCAGTTCAAATCCTTCTTTTGTTGTATCGGATCCGTCTATCACTCGAATAGACATTTCTTTTACTGCATCACCGATTTTGTCAAGATTAAATGCGCCTGTTTCCGCACCTTTTTCGAAGATTTTAAACATATCGTCCGCATCAAATCCTACTTTTGCAAACTGGACAGAATACTCGTTAATACTGTCTAACAGCTCTCCTGAATAATCCAAGCCATTCTGTGCACCTGCGGCAATCATTCCCATTGCCTCTTCTCCGGATATTCCGAAGTTGTCCATCATGGCTTTTGCAGCTCTTGTGGATTCTGGTATTTCATACTCGAAAGTATCACGAAGCGCAAATGCCGATTCTGTTACGTTCTGAAGGGACGCATCGTCCATATCGCCCATTGCCTTATTAACGGATGCCATTGCCGTTGCAATATCTTCGAAATTTTCTCCGTAATTATTCGCATAAATATTTTCTAAGACCTGCTGATAACGTTCTGTCTCTTCCTCGCTCTTTCCCGTAACGGCAAGAAAATTATTCATTGCACTTGATATATCACTAGCTGCGCCAACCGCTAACACGCCGACTCCTACTGCCGCTGCGCCAACTCCAATCGCTGTAGTTTGAGCAACAGAAAGTCCCTTTGTCAATTCACCAACTTTGCCGATGAGTGGAACACTACTTGTAACCGCATCATTAAACGATGATTTTAAAATTTCTCCTATATTCCCAGCCGCAGTAGCTTTATCGCCACCACCTAAAGAATCATTAATTTTCTCTCCTGCATTCTCTGCAACATCGACTAAATCTTCTATCTGATTTTTTGCATCAGTTATATTTGCATCAACATCGATATTAATATCTTCTCCGTCAATATCCCCAATAGACTTTTCTATTTTTTTACTTGAATCTTTCCAAGCATCTACCACATTATCCGCTGCTTTTTCTGTATTTTTTACAACCTTATCAGACTCTTGTTTTATCTTTTGAGTTTTCTTTTTTTCTGTTTTGACAGTTTCATCGGCAGATTTTTTGACTGCTTTATCAACTTTGGCATTCGCCTGCTCAATATCGCCTTCTATTTTGCTGTGGTCTGCCCTTACCTCGTAGATGACATCACCATTATTACTTCCTACCAATTATCTCACCTGCCTTTACCCTCTCGCCATTCCTTCTAACGTAGAAAAAAGCAAATCCAGGCCTGATTGCCCACCTCCACCTCTCACCGGAAGAGCATAGTATGATTTCAATTCCTGGATTTCTTGAATATATTTGCCATTTTTCCCGTTATATTGAGGTATATCCATACTGCGTATCTTCATTACCTGTTTGATTTTCGTCTGATCAGACAACCCATTAAAAAGATATATAAACTTCTTCCAAGGTAATTTGCCTTGTTCCTCAATTAAGTCAATGTGATAATCCTGCATGAACGAAGCGTATATGTAATCTCCATCCTCCTCAAAATCCAAAACAGGAATCCTGCTTTGTTTTGTGTGATGTCTTTTTTTAATTTGGATATGCTTTTTTGTAATTTCATCTAAAAGTCTTTTCTTTTCCTGTGCAGAAAACAACTTAAGATTCCATTCATTATCAACTAACATCACAAGAGCTTGATTCATTTTTTCTAAGTCTGTAAGTTCCTCTTCTCGATATAATTTTTGTATCTCTAACACAACGTCAAACGCAGGATTTACAAATATATTTCCTTTATCCGTCTGGATTATATATTTGGGAATGTCTGTTAAGAACCCCATTTAAACATCCCCTTTTTAGATAACATTCTTTGTTGTTTGCGATTATATCCAGAAAGAATATTTTGTTTATTCTGTTTTGCTACCTCATTCAGTTTTGGTAACACAACTTGTGTAATGAACGGAATGACTTCTTGTGAAAGTTCCACATAATTATTCTCATAAAATTTTAAAATTTTTTCCGTGTCCTCTTTTCCAAACACAGCTTCAATCAAATCTGATACAGCAGTGCCTAAAAATGAATACGCATTTAAAATTTCCTCTTCTGAATTAATATCTGTATGGACATTCTGAATTTCACGATTAGCACGAACAAGCTTAATGTATTTTTGTCTTATTTTTTCTACTGTACTTCCTGCGTCCAATTCCACATGCAATCTTTCTATTATCTGATTGTTCTCATCCACAAGTTCAAAATCCTCAATCACCTTTTTGAATCGTCTTGCCTGATATGCCATGTTTACTACCTCCTAAAAAGAAGGGCACGTTCATGCCCTTCTTACTCTATTGTTCCTATTGATGGTCTTCCATTTCCGTGAACAGTCACAGTTAATGAATTGATATTATTTGCATCTCCGTAACCAGGCGTAATATTCGCTAATGTAACTGGCCAAAGAATTACTTTTTTATCTTTTTGCAGTTTAATATGCGTCTTTCTACTTGCTCCTAATCCATACATCACTTCATCACTCATAATATAATCGCATGCTGTGTCTCCGGGTTTCACAGAACCAGTTAATGTCAATGTCATTTGAGCACCTGTAACCTCGGTAGACCCCCACCCTTTGTCTGCATAATATGCTAGTTGCTGAAGTACTTCATTAAACGATTGGCTCATATTTGTAGTTAAACTCGCCAAACTCGCCCAAGCTGGAGCACTTTCTGAAGGAGTCGTATTGATAAAAGCTTCCGTTTCATAGTTAATTTCTGGTGTAATTGGATTTTGGGGAAGTTCCGGTTCTGCAAAAAATTGCAAATCAAGTTTTTTCATATTCTCAATCTCCTTTCAATAATAAATTTTGCAGTTTAGAATACATGAAAAGTTATACATTCCATCTTCATCTCTGCCTATCTTATTTGGTTCCTTTGCAATTGTAGTATCCAGCCATGAGAAGCTTTGCGCCTGAGGATACTTTCTAAGTCTCTGCAGATAATTGCAGATACTGCAGAGCTGTTCCAGCGCTCTTTTCTGGTCAGAATGTCGACATAAAAAGAGCACTGGAATTGTTTTTTCTGTACTCTTGTCATAGTAGGTCTTATCACCTATTCCTGCTCCATGTTCAGCATAAATTCCTCCATCGGGATGCAATTCCTTAAGAGAAATTGTTGAATCAAGATCGCAACTTTCTTCTGCTGTGTTTACGATTAATTCCAGTAATTCTGTCAATGGTTCCATGTCTCTTGTAATCTCCTTTTCATTGCTGCCTGATAGACCTTTTTCCATTCATTGCCATGTACTTTCTGCGCATATTTAGCCCATTCTTCTTTTGCTAAAGCATCCGTAAACTTAAGTTTTTCAGGACCATAGGTACGGTTTGCAGGATTACCATACATCACATCTCCATTCCAAAGATACTGCGCATACGGTGTTGACCATACCATGCGAAACTTACCGCCCTCGGCTTTTTTGTCGCTGTTAGTGATTCCACTATTTTCTAACGTATGCTGGTCTTTTGGCACGTATTGACTTGCATCCCCTAGTGCTTGATTCGCCATCATGGATAATCCATAATCACTAGATGCCTTAATCAAGGTTACTGCTTTATGTTTGTCAAATGTCACTCTTGTACTAATCTTAGGCACGTCTGATCAACCCCAATTCGTAGTGATGAAGCTTTTTATTGTCGTACAGCGGATCTATGACCTTTACCTGGTGCTTTTGACCATTAAAGACTACAATATCATCAAGTGCGAACAAAAAACCTCGTGGTTTGCTATTTTTGCAATCATAAAATAGTAATGCAGCAAGCTGAATTTCCGCACCGTTTTTATCACGAACAATCTTGCTTGACGGCTCCATGCGAATATCTTTCAAAACAGTTCCATGGTCCGTCTTCGCATTTCCCCATCTGTCTTGTGATTTTTCTCTGTAAATCGTAATTTCATGAATAAGTAAACTCTTAGGTATTGGTTTCATACTCTATCTACCACCTCTGTACAATAATCCAGTCGGTGCAAGAATGCGTCGAGTTCTAGGGGCGTACATCGACTGCTCCATGTTTTCATTTGTTCCTGAAGCTTTTGTGTAACTAAACTTGCCAAGACCTGCACTCTGCAAATCTGAGCCATTATCCATATCACTGCCGCCATTCGCATCCAAATATTCAATTTGAGCGCATATAGCTAATTTTATACGCTCCTGTAAAGCCTCTGGCATTTCATTGAATGTTTGAGGTGTTAATCTATACATGGTCATTTCTTCAACAACCTCTTCTGCACGCGCCAAAAGTGAAGGAAAGTCAGCATAATCAACTGACTCTCCTCTAAACTGCTCTTCGTAATATTTTTGTGATACGTAAGACATTATCTCACATCCTCATTAGGCTTTCTTTTTGACGGTTACTGTTTCAGGACGTGAAATCATATTTCCATAAACACGACGTCCTTGAACCGCTGATGCACCAATGTGCGCACCATCTTTCAAATCGTTGATACCGACTTTTACTTTCCATTCATCAACAAAGTGGCAGAATACTTTATTTCCGATGATGTATTCAACGTTTAAATCATCTGAAATATTATTAGTTTCATAAACATCAAGACCAGCGATTTTGCCTACACAACCATTTTGTACAACAGAATCTCCAAGAGCTGATGCTTTGATAAACTCTGGTGACTTAAGAAGAATCGCATACACATCATTTGTAACCGCAAGCCACATTTCTTCAATTCGGAGACCTTTCTTTTTAAGCTTTGCAAGTTCATCTACTACTGAAGCATAAATTGTTTCCGGTGTTAATGCTGCTGTATTCGTCGATGCTGTTCCTTTTGCTGCAAGAAGATCGATAAGTTCTGAATCCAACGAAATCCCCATTGAATATCCAGCAGAGTCCAATCTATCTGCAATAAGATTATCCGGAACAGATGCTGCATCATAACCATCAATAAGCTCATTCACATACTTGTCTTTGTCGATTGGTAAAGTCTTGTATATTGTAGAGCTCTCTGAAAGAGAACCACCTTTTGATTTGTCATAATCGCCTACTGTTACCTCTGCATCTCTTACAGGAATCTTGACAGCACCTGCTGTCGGTGTTCCTTCGTATCTGTTATTAAACAATCTTACAAAGATTGCTGTTTTTCGTAATTTTGCAAGAACCATATTTGAATATCTTTCCTGTGGTTCATGTGCGAAAAACTGTAAGTCTAATAATTTTTTGTAATGCATTATTTATTACCTCCTACTATTCTTTCAGATCCGGATTTAATTCATAGAATCGTTTTTCTACTCCGGATAATTTCTTGGTACCTCGACCTGTCTGTCTTTGACCCCAAATTTTTTTCTTTGTTTTATTATCATCTTCTTCCTCTTCGTAAGGGTCTGCGACACCTTTCTTGAAATGAGGATATTTTTTTACAACTTTTTCGATGGCATCTTCCAAGTCAAGATCTTCGTCATTTTCCATGTATGCTCTTGCTAACGCAATTGCATCATCTACAGAATCCTTTGCGACCCCAGCTTCATAGCAGGCAACTCTCGCTTCAGCTTTTGTTGCTCTATTTTCAGCTTCTTTTCTTGCTTTCGAATCTTCAGATTCCTCGCCATCATCTCCAGTCTTTTCCTTGCTGTCCGGTTTATCTTTCTTTTTTTGCTGATCGCGCTGCCATTTACGTTTTTCTCTGGCAAGACGTTTCTTCACAGCATCATCGACATCTTTTTGAGAAAACTTTTTCTCTTCTTGATCACTATCTCTGTCATCGTCCGAATCATCATCGTCCTGGTCGTCACCATCTCCGGCGTCATCTCCGCCGTCTCCTCCTTCGCCCTCTCCAGCAAAGAATTGCAAATCAAATGTTTTAAATTTCTTTTTCATGTTCATGTACTTCATCTCAAGTACCTCCTTCACAAATTTCCGTTTTACGCCCGTTCGGCGACCGTATCAGATAATCCGTACGTAATCTGGATAAGCTCTTGAAACCTCGCTTATACCAATAAAAAAAGAATCTACCAAAAGTTTTCCTTGTTCTGATAAATTCTTAAATCCTATTCTCATATGCCCTTTTTTCTCTTCCTGATAACCCACTTCGATAGAATCTTCTGTTAACGCCTCTATTGAATTCACAAGATTGAATGTGAGGACTGTTACTGCAGAACATACGATATCTTTTCCTTTATCATCGTATTCTGCATGTCCATCTACCAATATACCAGTTGCAGATACATTTACCACAATCATATTAACCACCTCCTAAAATTTATATAAAAATACCACTGACCATTAAGACCAGTGGCTGTTATTCAATATCTAATTTTTCGCAAATTTCTTCTAAAGACTTTCCGTGATATATTTTGTCTTTCATCACATCCTCGATACAAGTATAGGTTTTTACTACATTTCCATATCCAACCTCAATCTTTTGAGAATTCCATGGATTGATACATGCATGTTCACCTTCGTATAAAAACGTAATATCTTGCGTTAATGATAATATTAACTCTGTTAATTTCTTAGGTTTCATAATATATCTGAATTCTCCTTTTTTTCAACATCTGTTAGATTTCTAGTTGTACGATTAATGATTTTATCATCTTCCCACTCATAATCATGTGCATGTTCGCCATTCTTGCCATATGGGTGAAGTTTTAGATTTCCGTGCGCCCCTGAATGAGTCTGCAAATACATTTTTCCGGAAGAATCATAGAAAGTACGATTGATTTGTATATGATCACCTTTCTTTTCCTCAGTTTCAATTATTGCATTTTTACGATACTCTTTAGGTATCGAAACATGATTTTTCCTTTTCCAGTCATCTGTCACAACCACAGTACCATCTTCATTATATCGAACAGAACCGTATTTCTCAACAAATTTGTTTGCCGCAATCGCTTTCGCACTAATTCTCTTATCAAATCCGACGACCTGTTCTCTATCTTTTCTTCGATGTAAATTTTTATGCTCATTTACATATTGTCTAAGCCTTGCTTCTTTTGCTTTCAATTTAGCAGATGATTCGTTAAATGCTTCTTCATCTCCCAGAGTGTCATATAACATACACTCTCTTTTTTGCTTTCTGACATCACGTTCTAACGCTCTTTGAACCTGCGTTTGTTTATACAAACGATTATTTGCATCTAAATCATCTGTCGGAAAATACCTTTGTACATTTACGCCAGGAACAAATGGGAATTTATGATGTCCACAATTAATGCCAAAAAGACCATCTGGTTCTCCATAACTTGAAGAACTCCATGGATAGTATTTTATTTTCTTTCCATTCAAATCTTCTGTTGTTCCAGATTCATTATTTAAATCAAATATCTTTCCCTGGTCTTTTGCACATTTAGGACGTGCGCCTGAATGAGAATCAATTGCAATTAGATTAATACCGTAATCCTTGCATCTAGCTGTTTGTATTTCATTTGCAACACTTCCTGCTGTAGTTCGCATCGTCATATTTACATATGCCTCTGGTGTCCAATTACGTCCACGCTTGTCTACAAACCCAGCGATCCCTTTTTCATTAAACTGTCTAATAGCTTTTCTAAGCGCCTGTTGTCTCGATTCTGCACCCGTAATCATCGTAGAGGTGTTATTATTCATAATTATTAAGGCTTCGTCTGAAATATTATTTACAAGTCTTATAAACGCTTCCTGCGCCTTATGTAGCATTGTTGTATTTGTAAGATTCAGAGATTCCTTTGCCTGTGCATGAAGACTCTTCATTACCTGTTTTACATTTTTACTTTTTACTACATCTACAGCTTCATCGGCTAAACCTTCTCTTACCAGATATCTAAAGCCTGGTTCCATATTTAGGATGGCCTCCTCTGCTAATTCGTTGAGCATTCTTTCGGCTGCAGTTTGACTAATTCCTGACAACTGTGCGATAGTCCGAATGTTCTCTTTGTTAAGCTTCCCTATCTCAGCTAATTTCTGCATTAGCCATTTATCTGTATCTATCGGTTTGTTCCAATCGCTTAAATGTTTTGCAATATTCTGCATAATTTGGGTTTCCAGATCAATGTAAACACTATCTATTGTCTCCGCTGCCTGTTGATTCTTCAGAAGATTCATCTTCTACCTCATCCTCTTTCTCTTCATCTTGATCATCGTTACCCATATCGGTCCAGTCCACGTCTTGTGCGGTAATCATATTATCTTCTGCGATACGTTTCAATTCCTTTTTAGCTTCTTCTTCACTACACTTATTAATTTCCATAATAGCAGATATCTTGGAACGAAGTCCTCCTGTTACAAGTTTGATATTTTTATCAATAGTGGTATTTGAATCTTCAATAATAGAATCATCAAAATTAACCGTCGCTTTTTCCTCACTCCCCTTATCCAGAAATGAGATAGCAGAAACCATTCCTAGAATTGCAGAATTAATAACAATTGCATTCTTTTGTCTGTTCTGATAAAGGTCTGATTTGTCACTGATCACCTCAGTTGCAGTTTTTACTCCAGATGAATCAAACTGATATCTTCCAGTGCCCATGCCCATTTTTAAACTCAGGATGTCAAGACTGCGCTGCATTCCTAATTCATGTTCTGATGCCCTAATGGACATGTCAACCTCTGTTAGTTTCAAATCGTTTTGTCTGTCTCCTGGCATTTGATAATACACATTATCATTTGGATCAAATGTTGGAGCGGCTATTCCTTCTTGCTGCATTTGCATTTTTGCTGCAGATATTGGAACTAAGATTCTTTTTCTACCAAGAACAAATTCATTCATGTAGCTGTCATATATAAGGTCACACCCCTTTAATTGATCAATACAGTTTGCGAATGCCGATATTCCGAGTGGACTATCTAAATCAATATTATTGCAGATATTCGGCATGATAATTTGAAAAAGCGGTTTAATACTGCCTGTTGCGATAAGCTCCTCAATATCCCCTGGAATATCCATTTCTTTTCCATCTTTTGCATTGATATATCTGTTTTCGATGTAGTATTCTTCTATATTTTCCCCTAATTCTTCATTGCCAAATCTGTGTATCTGCAGATAAACAACTTCTTTTCCATCAAGGACTCTTGTAGATCCGAAAGCACACTCTGTAATATCTCCGTTATCCCAGGATAAAGGATAAATCATTTCAGCGCGTATATAATCGATTATCACATCTTCTCCTGCCATATATTCCACAAAAGCGCCTGTCCCAAGTGCAAATGTCAATTCTATCAGCTGATTTGCTCGCACAAGAAAATTATTTGCAGTCAAAATTTCATTAAGGCGGTTTGTATATTCTCCGGCATTAATCGCAACTTTTTCATTCAGTAGTAGATTTGCCCAATCTTCACATACTTTCTTAGCCATTCCCATTGTATATCTTGTGTTTGAAGTTGTTGTTGTTCCATTAAATATCTTGTACTTATGGAATTTTTCGACATACCCTTTATACCATTCAAGCCATTCGTCAATATGGCTGTATGTATCATCTGATGCAGTATTATAACCTTTGTCAGCTAAATACTGTTTTATTACATTTTCCATCTTTTACACCTCTATGCTGCAATGTACAATATTTCGTCCTGTACACTTTCTGTGCTATATTCAGTACTGTCTAATGAGTCCACGTTCATAAGTCCATCATCAAGACGTACATCCATATTCTTTTTCTTGTCATCATATACAGCCTGTTCAAATGCTTCAATGATATGAACGCAATGTTTCATGATCTTCCATCTGTTCTGTGCGATCAGACTGTTATAAAATGCGATACGGTCATTAATAGGACCTTTTATCGCATTCTTAATATCTATACTTACACGTGCTTCTACACACGCCATTTCTAGTCCTGAAATAAGTGTTTGTTCTGCACTGTCGCAATATGCCTCGTAGACTTTATATTTCACCCTAGCTCGTTTTACAAAGTCTATAAAATCATCCTGTAACTGCTTCGGATTAATACGCTTTTTACAATAATATTCATCCAGAACAACCACCTGTTTATATCCCTTGGTAAATCCTGTAAGCGTAAAAGAATGAGCTGACTTTGTTCCACCAAAATCGACTCCAATTACCGCATATGCTATTTCATGTTTCAGAACATTGTTTTCATCTCTTTCTTGAAGCCATTTGTCTGTAATTATATAATCTTTAACATTATCAGCAAATTGCTGGTAAATCAGACCATCAGCAGCGACCCATAGACCAAGAATAAAACGCTTATAAAATACACTTCCATGTGGCCAAGCTCTCTTATACCGCGCGATTACTTTTGGAGATAAAGACAGGTTGTCCGTCATCATGAAATGCAAATGATATACCTTCTTTTCCTTTGCTTTAACAAGGAATTCCTCGCGGATGTAGTGATGAGGTCCTTCTGGGTTACAGTTCATCCAGATTTTCGCACCTGTCACTGAACATCTACCAATCGCCTGATCAATAAAAGATTGTGGAAATAATGCAGCTTCATCCAGGTATGCACCAGCAGCTGTTAATCCTTGCAGAGCATCTTGTGCTGCTTCAGTATTTGCACCAAAAAGATAATATGTATTACTGCCTATATCAATGTGTGGCTCGGATCCAGAGCGAACATAATCGTATGGCCATCCCCATGCCTCAAGGATTTGCAGCATCGGTTTAATAACATTCTTTTTCAGTGCGCCCATTGTTTTTCCAGCCAAAACGAATGCTTCACCGCTATACATAGTCTGCGACCATGTAAGAAATCCTATAATCATTGCAATTGTCTTTCCGGAACGAATCGCGCCATCAGCTATTACGAAATCATTTTCTGCAGAAGTTAATCCAGGTCTCCACCAGTGCATAAGTTTTCGTTGTTGATTTGAGAACGGCTTAAAGTTAAACTTCGCCGGCTTCTTCGGTTTCTTCGGCATCGTCTTCACCTTCTTCGTCTACAAATAAATTATCCAAATCCTCTTGTGTTGGATTCATAGCTTTTAGGAAGTTTTTAATATTTTCATCCGCGGAATCGTTATCTCCTACTTCCTGATCGCGCGCACGTTTAGCTCTATCAGTTCGAATTCTCTGTTCTTCCAAGTCAGCATCCGTAGCTGCACTTTGACCTGAATACTTGGCAATCGCTTCATACGCCTTTACGTTACCCGATAGTCCTTCTTTAATCATAGCCATATTTAAAGCCGACTCTAAAGTACACTCTACTCCAAGTGCCTCCAGAATCGGCTTATATTCTTCATTATCTATTTCAGCAGTAAGCAGCATGTTTAATGTTTTCCGGAAGTCTGCTTTCCTTCGCCTTGTTTTCCCTGATGCAATACCGCCTCTTTTTGCAATTTCTCGCTGTTCACTCGCTGTTCGTTTATCAAATCCATAATCTTTTATGTTCTCATAATTCGCCACTTCACCACCTTCAATTCTTGGCATTTTTACTTCTTAATGGACCTTCCAGGACTTGAACCTGGGACCGATCGGTTATGAGCCGATTGCTCTGACCTGCTGAGCTAAAGGTTCTTTTGGGCATTAGAAAAGCACCCACGGTGGGGTGCTTATGATATCATTAATGTTTCCAGTATTCCTTGAAATCGATTTGCTTGTACAATGTGTATAATTTTTCCTCGTTTAAATCGTTATATAATTTTTTAAATCCCTGTTTTTCATAAAATTTTTCAAACATATGCTCACGACATTCTAATATCAGCAACTTTCCTCCTACAATTCTGGCTGCCAAACTAATCGCGTGATAACACTCGTTTAAAATTTGCTGTCCACTCAATTCCTCGCTAGTACAATCATCGCATCTTCCTAATTGTCCAATCAAAAATGCCGGAACAGCTTTGACACTATCTCTTCCCGGATATTCCCCGAGAACTTTTCTTTTTCTTTTATTAGACAACTCCGAAATGTCCACCGCTCTTTGAGCTATTGAAAAGTAAGCCAATATAACAAATTCGCCTTCTTCCAATTTTCCTTTATCTACACACAAATATGTTTTTCCGTAATCTGTTTTTTCGTATGTAATTGCTTTTCGCACTAAAAAGTTCTCTAAATCTTCTTCGCGATGACAAGAGAACTTTTTAAATGCATTTTCAATTTTTTCGTTATCGTACCCTCTATCAATAATTTCTCCCAATGGTACTACCACATATTCTCTCACTTACTTGAGTGCTTTCTGAAGAATGTCCTTCAGATCCTTTTCATGCATGAGATTGGATTTGAAATCATTTTTTAGTGTGGGAGCCACTTTTCTAGTCATTTCTTTTACAAATCCCCTTGCTTTTTCTGACTTAACTTTGAACTCTTTTCCAAATGTAGAGGTTGCCATTAACATCAGCCTCCTTTTTCCTTTGTTAAATGTTTTGTTTTAGGTACAACAAAACGCACATTTCATAATTGATTGGCACGAAGAAATGTGTGTTATGTTACTTTCATTATATCCAACTTACACTAAAAATCAACACTTTTTGAAAAAATTCACAAATTTCAATAGTTTTTTATAAGTATCTTATGTTAAACATTTATATATTTTCCAAAAAGAAACACCCTGCTCATGCAAGGTGCGTCTTTCATACATATTCAGTAACGAGGGGATTCGTCAAATGGTAAGTACACCATCAACCTACCAATTGCAGTTTATACTATAACATTTTCAAAACGAAAAAAGCGAAAAAAACGAAATAACTTTTATTTATTCATAAAATTATTAAATTCCATTCTCACACTATCCCCTGTAGCCTTTCTTCCAATTCGAGTCGCTACCTGTTCCCATGTCATACCCTCGAAGATTTTATATCTGATTATACGTTGCATTCTATTCGGGATCGTGTTCATCCACTGCTCAACCTGAAGCTTTAATTCTTCCGCTTTCCGCTTTCGCTCTTCCAGAGTTTTCCTATAGATTCTCAATGACTTATCATCTTCGTAATTAAATGCAACTCCTTGAATCTTGAATCGCTTTCTCTCATAAGGGAAATCTGGATTACTCCCATCCACATTCGTTTGAATGATTGTTTTTTTACGCTTATTCAGCTTTCTAATTTCTGCTTCTGTTTCTTTGATATTCTCACATGCATCTATGTAATCATTTAAAATATCCTTATCCATCGGATTCACTCCCCTTTCGCTTTAAATATTCAAGAACTGTCAGCCTTGGAAGTCATTCTTTTAACAGCTGTTCCATCTCTTTCGATTGACACATACCAAGGGTATCGATTTCGATCTTATTCCAACTACATTTGTCACAGTCTTTTCCATCAACCTTTGATAATTCTTCACATTCCCGATAATCTTTTATCATTTCATCCGTCACATGAACTGTTAATTCTATTTGAGGATGCGTGTTAATCTTGATTTGTTTCATTTTTCTTCTCCTCTCACTAATGCCAGATTTTTTCAAAACATTCTGTGTGAAAGAACACGTCCGTGGCTCTCTTCGTTCTGACGTATTCTACATTTGTCAGATCATCATCTTTTTTTATCTCTTTTCCGCATCCGGGACATGTCACTGTTCCTAAATGTTTCCCAAGTACTTTTTTCTTTGCTTCATTTGTCAAATCAATGTCCCTCCTTGATTGCTTTTATTCTTGCCTTCAGACTTTTCATCACCCATTCCTGTACGTCTTCCTTCTGCTCCAGTGCCCGCATCACGTCTTCATCTCTTGTGCCGTTACAAACCAAATGATGAATAATAACTCTTTCTTTCTGACCCTGTCGATGCAATCTTTTATTGGCCTGGGTATAAAGTTCATAATTCCAAGTTAGCCCAAACCAGATTACGTGGTTTCCACCTTGTTGTAAATTCAGTCCATAAGCACTGCTTGCAGGATGCGTAAGAAGAATATCTATCTTCCTTGCATTCCAATCGTCTTCATCCTGCACCGTTTTTAACTCTCTGATCCGGAGCCCTGACTTCTCAAGCGCCTTTAAAATTCTCAGCTTATCATGCTGGTAATTATAAAAAACCAGTGCCGGTTTCCCCTGCAGAGACTCGATCAGTTCCAGAAATGCTTCGATCTTGCAGTTATGTACTTCATGGTAATTTCTATCCTCGTCATAAATTGCTCCGTTCCCCAACTGCAGAAGTTTGTTGCTTAACGCCGCTGCACTTGTTACACTGATTTCTGACTCATCTTCCGGAAGTTCCAGAACCATTTTCTTTTCAAGTTCCAAATATGCTTTTTGTGATTTATCATCCAACACAACAGGAATTTCATGATAAGTTACTTCTGGAAGCTGCAGGTAATCATCTGCTTTCATGGAAATACAGATATCCGATATCTTCTGCAGGATGCTGTTTTCGCTTCCTGGCTTGGCTTGATAGCTGTATATCACATTATTCCCTCTTGCCCCCGGATCAAAATATCTTTCCCTAAACTGTGTATATCTTTTTCCGAGGCGTTCGCCGCCATCTAAAAGATACACTTGGGACCAGAGATCTTCTAAACCGTTAGGAGAAGGAGTTCCGGTTAATATGATCATTCGCTTTATGTGATTTTCCATACTAGCCAATGCTTTAAATCGTTTCGCTTTATGACTTTTAAAACTGCTTGATTCATCCACGATCACCATATCGAACGGCCAACTGTTCTGGTAATAATCCACCAGCCAAGAAACATTTTCCCGATTCACGATATAAATATCTGCCGGTGTATTCAATGCCTTGATTCGTTTTGTCTGACTTCCTAAAACCTGCGACACTCTAAGCATTTTTGTATGTTCCCATTTGTCTTTTTCTTTTGTCCAGGTTCCTTCGGCCACCTTTTTAGGTGCTATGACAAGAACTTTTCTTACCTCGAATCTGTTATACTTGAGTTCTTTGATTACAGTCAGTGTTGTAACCGTTTTACCAAGTCCCATATCCAGAAATAATCCAATTTTCTTAATCTCAACAGCTTTCTCAATGCAATACCTTTGGTATTCATGCGGTGTAAAAATCATACTGTCTCCTCCTTAAGTTCCTGCAGGAACTGGTTCACTTGGTCTATTCCATAAAGCACCCTGACATCCTGGCCAAGTTTTTGCAATCTCCTGATCTGGACTTTCTGAAGAGGTGACAGTTTTCCTGTTTCCGTTTTCAGTTCCACGAATATTGGTGTACGTCTAGGCATAACTACGATTCTATCTGGCACACCATCGTTTCCAGGACTCACAAACTTATATGCCAGACCGCCCATCTGCTTTATCCTGTCCCTTAAATATTTCTCGATTTCACTTTCTTTCACCGGCTTACCTCCCTTGACTACGTTCTCTCTCGCACGCGTATGCGTGTATCGTATTAGGCGTATTAGGTAATATTAGGTGCGGTATATTATTACCTAATTGATTATTTTTTTATTTATATAAAAAGTTTGTAGTCATTGTAGTCAAACATCAAAATTTCTTGTGTTTTGGGGCTTTTTATTGACTACAAATCCGACTACTTTCTCATTTTTGTTTGTTGACATTGTAGACACCCTCTGACTACAAACTTTTACTTTGTAGTCACCAGTTTGTAGTCAACTTTTCAAAGCCCCTTTGCTGTCCATAAGGACCAAATCGTCTTGGAGAACTAATGCGTTTCCAGTCCCTTAACGTTAATAAGATGTTATTAATTTCAGTGCTGTCAACTCTTTTCATGTATTTCACATCCCCGCCAAAACACTCTGTCCATATTTCTACAGCACACACCTTATCCCGCTCCATAAGTATCTCATTTTCCGGAAGACGCAGATTTCCGTTCCAGAACTGCCTGCGCTTCTGCACGTCCATGCTTTCCCAGCATTTTGGGATTTTTCTTTCCAGAAATTCTCGTATCATACCTTCTTTTCCAGAAGACTCACGATGGCTTTCCTGCTGTTCTTCTGCGAGTGCTTCAATTTCTTTTGAAAGAAAGAGTTTCTCTCCCAGCATCCAGTACATATAGGCTTCTGCCCATATCTGGTCAACCTCTGTTGGCAGATCTTCCCACACGGATTTTTTTGCTTTATGTATACCAACGTCTACAGGCCAGAATCTTCTGTTTCCGGTTGCATCCTTTAAAAATTCAGAGTCATTACTTGTCCCAAAAAACACGCAGCGTCTAGGGTATTTATTCGTTCTGCGGCCATAGGCAGCTCTATAGATATCATCCGTTTTGCTTAGAAACTGTTTTACCGCACTTGTCTCTTGACGTGTCATAGCAGTCAGTTCCCCCACTTCGTTAATCCACGTTCCCTGGATTAATTCTGCCGCTTCCTTGCCTTCAAAGCTGGTAAGGGAATCAGAAAACCATTGCTTTCCTAAAATGGCTAAAAACGTGCTTTTTCCAATTCCCTGCGGTCCTGTAAAGATCGGCATGTAGTCATATTTCACGCCTCCTATAATGGCCCTTGCTACTGCAGCACACAATGATTTACGTATAACGGCTCTTGTATATGGATTATCTTCTGCTCCAAGATAATCTGAGAGAAGTGTATCAACTCTCTTTTTTCCGTCCCATTTCAGTCTTGTAAGATAGTTTTTTACATCATTGATTCTGTTCTGACTACTCACGATCAGAAGACCGTTATCAAGCTTTTCTCGCCCTGTAATACTATAAAACGTCTCCATGTAGCGATAAAAGCCTGCATCGTCTTCTTCCTTCCAGCGACGTTTTTCTTCACATCCGTTCCACGGCAGTGCACCCAGAACCATACCGCAGCTTGCAAATTCGTCTGTTACAATCTTTCCTTTCAAAAGCGGATCATTCTCTAATACTGTCGTAACATTGCCGATGGTCTTCTCAATCTTATTGTTGTTATCACGTGTGAGCTTAAGAACCCATTCCAAATCTGCATCTTCATCTGTATTCGTTTCAGAACCGAAGGATTCCTTTGCCCGTTCATAGCGTTCCTTTACCATCAGCATAGAGGTATCCTTATCCGCTTTTGCAAGCTGGCTCATGGCCACAAAAGACGGTAATTTATTCACCGGCGTTCCTTCTTTGGCCTCAGTATCTTTATCTCCATACATGTGCAGACGCACCATATCGAATGCATTGACAAGCTGACCAGAACACGGATCTGTTGCATGGTGCGAATATAAAAACATATCTCCGTCATATATCACTGCACCGCCCATTGTTGTACCACCAGTATAGGTATATCTATTTGCCATAGCAGTTTCTTCATACATGCCCGGGATAAACTTTTCCATTGCCTGGGTAATCGTATAGGTTCTGCAGAATGCACCAATAATCCCTTTCTTCTCTAGTGGATTTTCCTGCTTTGCGAGTCTTCTCTTTTCACTTGCTTCTGTTCCTGGCACCTGTGGCCACTCAGCTACATTTTTCCAGTCGTGATACATTCCAAGGAGACTATCCAGACTGCAGAACTCATGATCATAAACTTCATACACGTAGTCACCATCTGAACAGCAGCTCGGCCAGTACATCAGTCTGCAGACATCAAACGTTGTCGGATCACAATATTCTATCCCGATTAGAGACGCTATTTTTCGTGCTGCGGGCTCATATTCATCCGCTGAAGCCGTTCTGTCAAGCGGCACAAGAACTCTCAGTCTTGGTGCGTATCCTGTATGTTTTCTCGTACTGTAAACTGCAGAAGCACAACCCAGTCCATTCACTCTTTTAAGAATTTCATCTGTCTGCCCCGCAGGAATATTATCCATGTCCAGAGTAAGTATATCTCTCCCCTGCACATATGCATTCTTACGTCTGTCATTTATAAAAGTTCCTCCTACAAAACCACCAACATCCTTAAGCTCTGCCTGTTGGCTCTTTGGCATAGAGAGATATTTTTCCAGGGACTCCGCACTTCTCACAGGTATTTTCAATCTTTCTATAAACTCAGACCACATTATCTCGCTCTTTGGCCAGAATGTTGCCTTTCTTGATCCAGCTGTACTGATTCCGAGTTTTTTATTGAAATTCATCGGTGTCCCCCCTTAGTCCTTCATGTAATAATTACTTTCAAATCCTGCACCTTTTAAGATAAGTCCCGGTGCCCAGGAAATCGGTTCTGCCATCAGATCACAAATCTGCTCTACTGTTACGCCCATTGGTGCATCGATAATAACTTCATCGTGTACATGAAATACTACCTGCAAGCCTAATTTATCAATCCTGCGCAGTGTTTCTGCCAGACAGTCCCGCGCAATAGCCTGGACAATGTTTTCCGTCATTTTTCCTCCGTAAGTAGAAGCAACCTCCCATTTTCTTGTCTGCTGTCCAACTGTGTAATAGTGTATTGCCATTTTTCCGAACTGATTCTCTTGAAGGAATGGTTTTGGATAAAACAACTTTCTTCCTGATGGCAACTGAACAGTAAGAAACGTCTGACCATATATCAAATCACCTTCTAAACGGAATATTAATCCATTAATAGCTTGAGGCTCTGCTGTTGTCATGGCGGTGAGTGCTGCCTGCTCCACTGCATACCATAAATCTTTTATTCTTGGATTTGCCTGACGCCATCTGGCTACAATATCCGGAAGTTCTTCCTCTGCAAGCCCCATGTTAAATGCACCCATTGCAATTAACGCAGCTGTACCACCTTGGTATCCTAACGCAAGAGTTGCTACTTTTCCTTTTTGTCTGAGGCTGTATTCTGGATTTCCTTTCACTATTTTTTCAATTGGGACATGAAACATCTGCGCTGCAGTGGCTTCATATATTTTTCCATGCGTGGCAAATACCTCGTTTACCCACTGTTCTCCTGCAAGCCAAGCAATAACTCTGGCTTCAATGGCAGAAAAGTCTGCAACTACAAATTTATTCCCTTCTGATGGAATAAATGCTGTCCTGATCAACTGAGAAAGTGTGTCCGGAACATTCCCATACAACATATATAAACGTTCATAATTTTTCTCCTTCACGGTTCTTCTAGCATAATCAAGTGTTGACAGATAGTTTCGAGGAAGGTTTTGCAACTGCACAAGTCTCCCAGCCCATCTGCCAGTACGGTTCGCGCCGTAAAATTGTGTAAGTCCTCGAACCCGTTCTCCTTCACCTTTTGCATTCTCCATAGTTACGTATTTTTTGATGGATGTTTTTCCAAGTTGTTGTCTGATTGAAAGCATACGATGCACATTTTCCGGATAATCTTTTTCTAAAAGTTCTGATACCGTTTCTTTTTGAAGATTCAGTATCCTGTCTCCTGTTTCTGTCTCCAACCATTCTGTAAGCTGAGCTGGGCTGTTCGGATTCGGTAAATTTGTGATACGTACTGCTTCCTCTGTCAATCTCTGTGTACTCATTTCGTCAACATAAAGTGCCCCTTCTATCAGATCAGAATCTACTTTTACGCCAAATGCATTCATGCGGATATCCATTTGCCAGAGTTTTTCTTCTTCTTCCGGCACAGGGAATTGATTCAATCTCTGCAAAATCTCTCTTTCTGTCACAACATCCTGTTTACAATATTCCTTAAATAATTCCCATTTTTCCGGTGCGTGTTTTGGAAGATTCCACGTTCTCCCACCATTACTTTTTGTCGGTTTACAAGGAACACAAAAATATTTTATGAGTGCTTTTCCCGTTGTTAATTTTTGTTTATCCTGAGGAAGTCCAATCGCTTTTCCTGTAGCATCAAGACCTGCAGTATAACCACAATATAGCCCATGCATCATCGTACACCTCCACTGTTCTATTGGTGTAACATAGCCAGCTCTATTAAGGCAGTACCACTCAAACGCAGCATTGTAAGCGTGTTTTACAACAGATGGATTCTGCAATGCATCTGTGATCAGACTCGGTATTTTCTCACCATTTGCCAAGTCAACTATGCTCACCTCGGGATCACCATCAAGTTGATAGGCAAATAGGAGGATTTCAAAATCATCTGATTGAGCGTATTTATATGCTCCAGCTTTTCCTATATCGATGCTGCTTCTTGTTTCAATATCTATACTAAGATGTCGTTTTAACATAATATCCTCCTACTAAAAAGGGGCTATAATGCCCCTTTCTATTACATCGGCTGTCCGGTGATCGGATTAATTGCAGTTTGGCTATATTGAGTCTGTTGATTACCCCATGGAAGCTGAGTCTGTACATTCTGCTGGTAAGCTGACTGAGGCATTGCTACAGCCTGGTGTCCGCCAAATGCTTGTGCTGCACTTGGTGCGCCACCTCCTAAGGCTTCTCCGTCTGCAAGTTTTTGCACAGGACCAAGTCCACACCCAATTCCTTTCTTTCCTCCAAAAGCGTATGGATAAAAGTTCACATTCACACGTGCATAAATTCCACTGTAGATCTCAGACTGATTGATAATTGGATTCATATTCTTATCTACCACTTCTGGCGGATAATCTGCTTTCGCACTAGCTGTAAACACCCAATGCCCTCTGCACTCTGGACCAAATGGCATGCCATCCGATGGGCGCACACCATCTCCGTCATAAACAGGTGTTGGAACAATTGGTGGGCAATTTCCATTCCATTTGTCAGAAATGCCTTTTTGTTTTGCTGCTTCGATAGCTGCATCAATGCGCGCCTTTGTATCTACGTCTGATTTTGGAATCAGAATAGTACAACTAAACTTTTCTTCCTGTCCCTGCATGTGCGCATAAGGTTTAAATAAATGTACATAAGATAATCTTGCTTTCCCTGTTGTCACGTTTGTTAAATTCTCCATATTATTTTTCCTCCTTGAATGCCTTTTCGGCTGTCATTTTATTTGTGATTGCTTCTCTTTTATCTGTTTCTCTTACGAGTGCTGGTTTTCCTGGCATCTTAATAACAAAAGATCCTACTGAATTTTGGAATTCTTTTTTCCCTACCATTTTTTCAATCTGGGCTAATGTTACAGGTTTACGTTCCCAAAGCATTATTTCCTGAGTTACTTTATCCTCTACCAGCTTCTTAAATGCAGCTTCCATGTCTGTCCACTCTCTGGATCCTCTTCCTTCTACTGCTTTCCAGCCTGGAACTTCTTTGCCTGCCAAACATTCTGCCAACGCATATTCCTGCAAATCTTTCAACCATTTTGCAACATCTTCGCCCAACTTTAGATAGTTTCCTACTTCGTCGTTACTGATGAGTGGCGGCTTCTTTCCGACTGCAAATGCAAGTCTGACATTTTCCTCAGCCCTCGCCCTGCACTTTGCGCGCGCTCTGCAAAAACGGCACTGTTTCTCGCCAGGACAAAACGTCCCTTCACCTTTTATTGCAAGTGCTGCTTGTCCTTTAACGTAATCTCCAAAATTCAATAGTTCTTCCAATGTACAGTTCCATTCGGTAATTCCTTCTGACAAACGCGGCTGCACAATTACTAAATGAATCTGTTTGATTGGATACAGCATCTTATATGTTTCATAGGCTCCCAGTGCATATAACATCATCTGTGGATTTTCTTCTGCCGAAACAGGTACGCCTTTTCCATATTTGAAATCAATAACATGCAGTGTTTCCCCCTGCAGCATAATGCAGTCTGCTGTTCCAAAACCTTCCGGAACATAAATTTCAAAGTTAACTCTTTTTTCAATGGCAACATACGGTTTCGAAGGAAGCCCCAAAGCGAGTTCTTTGATCACATCCAAATATGTATCGGTATGCCCATTCATTTCGTCCTGCCATAATTCATTTTCTTTCAATTTCTTTATGGCAGAAGTCAGCTTACGTTTCCCGAATTCTACAGAATAGAAATAATTTCGTACTTTAAGTTCTGCAAGCTCGTGCGCAAGAGTCCCCTCCTTTGCAGCTTCTGACGTTGTGTCTGGGAACTCTTTCTCGAGCATTGCGCTTGGTGTACACACCAACCATCTGTGCGCCCCAGAAGCACTTAACAGTGCATGTGCTCTCTCTCCGTGTCCCATTAGATCTGTGCCCCCATTCCACGTAACGCAATTGCAAATGCTCCGTACTGTTCCTTAGGAAGCTCTGGCAGCGATGCCACACCATAACCAGCTAATAACTGCTGTAATTGTACCTGCATTCCCCTATCCATAAGTGTCATTGCTGCTGAACATAAATCGTCTAATGAGTAAGTTGGTGTGGATGTCTGAATCGGTTGTACCGGTGCCACAGATGCGGCATTTGCTGTTTCTGTCATTTTAGATTGTTCAATGGTTTGCTGACTCTTACTACCTACTGGTTTACAATCTGGCGCTTGTTCTTCCATTTTTTTAATCGTTTTCTTTTCTTCTTGTTTTTGTTGCATTTTCACTGCAAACTCCATCATTTCTTCAAAACTTTCAAATTCTGCTGTAATATGCATCTTGTTTTCCTCCATTTTCTATGTTATTTTAAAATTGAATTGTTTTTCTGAGTGCATATTGGATTGCCGTCCTATGCGCTCTTTTCTTTTCTGTAACGAGTAATCATCTTGCATTCTCGTTCCTGCTTCAAATAAATGGCATATCCCACTACGAATCTGCCAAGGACTATCATCACGCAGCTGATGAATATTCCCGCAATTACTGCCAGCTCGCTTATTCCATCTGCAATGAATCCTGTTAGCAGCGCCCCAACGAACCCCGATAACTGCATAAGATAGCCTGTTTGTTTTAATGCCATTTCATTTTCTCTCCCTTCTCTTTTTACCTCTGTTTTTGTTACGCTTAAAACGCTGGTATTCTTTATATGTTCTTTTAATGACTTGTCCCTCCTTTCTACCGCCTAAGCGGTTTCCTCGATTGTATATTCGACTTCTGCACCTTCCTGCTCTGCAAGCAGTTCAATGAGAATTCGTAACACTTTTTCTTTTTCAAAATTTCTAAATTCCACATGCACCACCTCTCTAATGTTTATGATTCTCTGTTTGTCCGGGTTGACTTCTTTATAAAATCCTTGCAGATTCCTCTGCGCTCTAAGCAGACTTTATATTTAACACAATTGCTGCATGGGTCTCTGATTGGTTGAACTAACTTATTAGCAACACAAAATTTCATCAGCGCTCCCCCATTTCATGATTGCTCTAAACTCTGCATCAGTAATATAGCGTTTTTCATCTAACACATCGTTCCCATGATAAAGTTCGCGGATATAGTTTTTTTTAATCACCTCTTCCAATCCATATGTAACCACCACTTCTGGGTATCCTCTCGCCAAAGCTCTTCTAGCTAACAACTGTAAACCTTGTAGACTAACGCCGTATCTACAATATTTTCGATAAAGTTTTAATGCGATTGAATTTTCGCCTAAGTCTTTATATGAACTCATTAACAACCTCCTAAGAATTTGTTGATGAAATATTGTTGCCCTTTACCAGTAACTTTTGTTGTTCTATTGATTCTTACAGAGCCATCTGGATTGTTAACCGTAGATTCTTTAATTTCAAACAGACCCATTTCCATTGATTTCTGCGTTGGCATATTTCTGTCAACACCATTTCGCTTAATAAGGTATCCATTATTTCTAAGCCATTCGAACAATCTCTTCTGGCCAGTTTCCACACCATTTTGTTTCAAAATCTTCGCTAGATCTCCGATAAGAATTGCGGTATGACTGGTTGCTACCGCATCTGCAAATATTTCTTTTGGCTTCATTCGCTCATTATCAGCTTGCAGTACTTTATTCTTTTCTCGTTCTTCCTTAAGAGCTGTAAATGCTTTGATTGCCATTTCTGGATTATTGAGCAGTTCATCTACTGCATACACTCCGTGCTTTCTAATTGATGGAAGCACCTCTGATGTAACCCAGTGTTTAAATCGTTTTGCTGATTCAAGTTTGCTACCAAAGATTAAGGCGTATAAGCCTGATTCATTGATTACTGCCAAATCTTGTTTTCCTCCAAGGGTGTCACATTTCGTTACTCCCTTATCTTCTTCTGCTACATGGTCCGCAAGTGCTTTTCTTGAATTCGAATATCCAAGTGCCTCTGCTACATCCTTTCCCACAAAGTAAGTTTCATTATTCAGTTGTACTGTTCGGATCTGCCCGAACTCTTTGTTTTCAAAAATTTTTAATTCACTCAAATATACTCCTCCTTTTTGTCGCGTATCGTGCGACTTTTTAGTTAAAAAAAATTGCTGTTGCATCTTCTGCATTTAGTTTCAAAGCTCTGACAATTAAATTAGCTTCCTTGACAGTAAAATTATCTCCATTAGAGTTTAGCTTCCTGTAAAAGGTTGCCCTATCTTTATTGATAACTTCAGCTAATTCCTCTACATTTATACCATTTTCAACCATTTTAGCTCGAAGTTTCTTAATGTCTGCCACTTACGTTCTCTCCCTTCTCTATTGTCGCATATCGTGCGACTAAGTGTATAATAATCTCGTTTTTCGCATTTGTCAATACTTTTTTCGCATTTTGTGCGATTATTTTATTGCAAATATGCGACTCTTGTGTTATTATAAGATTACTTCATATAAGGAGGCTTTATTATGACTACAGGTAGTAGAATTAAGCAACGCAGACTTGAACTAGGTTTGTCCGCCGATGATTTAGGCAAAAGAATAAATAAAAATAGAGCTACTATTTACAGATATGAGAGTAATGATATTGAAAATCTTCCAACTACTGTAATTCCATTGCTAGCAAAAGCTCTTGAAACAACTCCTGCTTATATTATGGGTTGGGAAATTTTTAGTGATGAAGACATTGCTAATGCATTTACTAATGATTGTCTTGAAGATATTATCAGTGATGTAAAAGAATTTTCTCCGAAAGAAAAAGCACATTTTAAAAATTACATCAAGCTACTTGAGATAAACAGAAAAAAAGTCGACGATTATACCAATCAGTTATTGTCTCTTCAGCAAATGGAATCAGAACTTAATGCAGCACATGCTCGCACAGACGTTGATATACCAAACGGCGTTGATACGACAGAAAACGATATTATGGATAGCGAAAACTTCTAGGAGGATATATGGGACTATTAGATTTTATAAAAAGTGCATTGGCTGAACCTACTGTTGGACGCATTAACACTGTATCTGTTGAGTCTATGGATATTTTTCCTGACATTGGTTACCATTTCAAACAAATAAAATCCTACCAACATACAGGAAACTCTGAAATTTGTTATCTTATTGATGGAGCTAACTTGAAAAAAGCTAAATCTGATTTGCACAAATTAAATGATATAATTAAAGAGCACGCTAAGTCTGATAAAAATTTTTCTAAATTTCAAATTGATGTAGATAAAGCCCGTTTCTATTCTGAAGATATAAAAAACGGTTATGATGATTTCTGTTGCTTATACTGTGATCCATTAACGAAATCAGGAAAGCCTGCCAAATTCCCATTAAAAATGAGAGTAAATCCTCTTTCAGCAGATGAATCCAGTCGTCTTATGATGTCTAAACGCGGAAAAACTGTACATGGTTGGATTTATTATTTGGCAGATGGTAGTATCGGAAAAGTCGAAATATATTGCTGGCAAGGGGATACCGGATATTTTATTAAAGATAATTACACACTCAAAAAGTAGTATCCGCATTTTCAGACAGGCAATATTTTATAATCGTATTGGAGGTGTTGAACAATGAATTATGAAGCACTTTTAGACGAAGCCTACGAAGAAGGACTTATTGTAAAAGAAAAACCATTACAATACAATAATGGAAGAATCAAAGGAAAACGTATCGCTATCCGAAAAGATATTGATACATCCATTGAAAAATCCTGTGTCCTAGCGGAAGAACTTGGGCACCACTACACTACTGTAGGAAATATTCTAGATCTTTCAGACGCTCAGAATCGAAAACAAGAGCGTCAGGCAAGGTTTTGGGCGTATAACAAACAAATTGGTCTCTACGGCTTGATAAAAGCGTATGAGCATGGATGCAGAAACAGATATGAAATTGCAGGCTATTTGGAAGTGACAGAAGAATTTTTAGAGGAAGCGATAAACTGCTATCGTGACAAATACGGTGTATGTGCTACCGTGGATAATTACATAGTGTATTTTATTCCACGACTGGCAATACAGAAACAAATTTGAATGAACCGCCGATCGGCGTTCAGATACAAGGCTAAAATCTAAATGGTGGTTATGTACAAAAGGAGGAAAAATGAAAGAAAAGAAAAAGAAAGGCTGCTTGAAACCAATTCTCATTATCTTAGTAGTCTTGATCATCTTAGGCTCTTTATTTGGTGGCGAAGATGACGAAAAAACAAACCCTAACCATGATGCAACCAACACAGAAAGCACTAACAATGATAGCTCTTCGGAACAAGAAGATGTCGAATCTAATTCCAGCTTAACGACGGGTCAGAAAAATGCTCTTGATAGTGCAGAAGGCTATCTGAGATTTTCAGCATTTTCTTACAATGGCCTAATAGACCAGCTTGAATATGAAGGATATACTACTGAAGAAGCTACTTTCGCAGCTGATAACTGCGGAGCTGATTGGAATGAACAAGCATTAAAATCAGCAAAAAATTATTTAGACTTTTCAGCGTTCTCCTATTCAGGATTGATTGAGCAGTTAGAATATGAAGAGTTTACAACTGAGCAAGCCACTTACGCTGCTGACAATTGTGGTGCAGACTGGAATGAACAGGCTGTAAAATGCGCTAAAAATTATCTAGACTTTTCTTCATTTTCTCGTGCCGAGTTAATCGACCAACTCGAATACGAGGGATTCACTGCTGACCAAGCCGAATATGGCGTAACTGGCGCAGGATACTAAACCACAAAAGAAAAACCGCCTCGGAGATTCCACCCTCCAAGACGGCAATTGAATACATCCGAAGATGTACCCTTAAAAAGTTCGCAAAACTATTGTATCATCTTCGGAGCAGCTTCGCAACTCGGAACATCCGTTCTTTGAGAGGCTGTTATTTTTATACCCTAAATTTCATAAGTTTACACAGGAAGGTGATACAATGCATAACAAAAAGATATTACGCTGCGCTGTCTATATCCGCGTTTCTACAGCAGAACAAATGATGCACGGAAAATCGCTTCAAGCTCAACAAGAATATCTTGAACGATTTGCAAAAGAACGTAACATGGTAGTTGTCGGAGTTTATGCTGACGAGGGAAAAACAGCACGTAAAGAGCTAAAAAAACGTAAGGCAATTCATTCTCTACTGCAAGACGTAAAAGCCGGTAAAATTGACGTCATTGTCTTCTGGCGCATTGATAGATGGTTCCGTAATCTGTCTGATTTTTACAAAGTTCAAGATATCCTGGATGAACATGGAGTTTACTGGATTTCAGCTTCAGAACCCGGAATCAATATGGAAACAAGGGACGGAAGGCTACAGCTAAATGTCGTTCTTTCCATTGGCCAGAATGAAGTCGACACCACATCAGAGCGTATTAAGTTCGTAAACGAAGCTTCTATCCGGCAAGGCAAACTGATTTTTGGCGATGCAAATATGCCGCTTGGATACAAAGCTGGAATCGTTAATGGAAAGAAGGCAATGATCAAGGATCCAGAGGCGGAACATATGGTACTTGATTTCTTCCGGTATTTCAAAACACACCAGAACAAATCTGCAACTATACGTTATATGCAAGAAACGTACCATATTGATTTTTCATTCAGTATGCTCCGCACCATGTTATCTAGTGAATTTTATAAAGGTACATACCGTGGATTTCCATACTGCCCTGCGTATCTTACAGAAGTAGAATGGAACGAAATTCAGGATATAGCACATAAGAATATTAAAAATACCCCTTCCGGAAGAGTGTATCTGTTCACAAGCTTGATGCGCTGCCCTGTATGTGGTCAGAAACTCGTCGGCACAGGTTCCTGGTCGATTATCAATCGGAAAACAAAGGAAAAACGCGCCTATTGTTATTACCGCTGCAATCGCGCAATTATTGACAAGATATGTAAGGGTACTCATAGAGTAAGCCAAAATCTTATTGAAGCGTACTTACTTGAAAATCTTGAGGTCGAATACAAGAAAGACAAAGTTCGTTGCAAAAAGGCAAAAGAAATTAAAAAGAAAACAAAGGAAACTCGCACACCTGAGAAGTTGAATAAAGAATTAGAACGACTTAATCTCCTGTTCCAAAAAGGGCGTATCGAATGGGATTATTACAGTGAAGAATATGATAGAATTGAAAAAGAATTGGTGGGACTTTCAAACATTCGTCAAGAAACTGAAAAAGATTTCTCGTATTTAGAAGAACTAATTCAAAGTGATTTCCGGACAATGTATAACAAGTTGTCTCTGGAAAATCGTAGAGCCTTTTGGCGATCAACGATTAAAGAGATCCACTTAAATGACGACTATACTGTAAAGTATGTCGAATTTTTATAGTCTGTCTTGTACTAAAATGCTAACTCCGTTTGGAGCCGATAAGACTATGACCGCCGTTCTTTCTGGCGAAGCTGACATCGGATTTATGGGCTCTGAGGCTTCTATCTATACCTATAATGAAGGAGCCAACGACTATGTTGTGAATTTTGCCCAATTAACCCAGCGTGCCGGAAACTTCCTTGTTGCCCGTACAGAAATGCCTGATTTTACGTGGGAAGATTTGAAGGGAAGTTATGTTCTTGGCGGACGTAAAGGTGTTGTTCATCAATCAATGTAAATCTTGAGTCTATCGTTATTATATGTAACTGGATTGATGGTCTGACAAAGGCAAAAGCCTTACATTCAGCCATCTTATAACAATTTTATAAGACTTTTATTGAAAGGTGTTCCTTTGTTGGAATGCCTTTCTTTACGTTAGGAGGGATTTACATTGAATAAAAGTTTTTTAGAACACTATATGAAAACCAAACCAGAAACCACAGAACAGAAATATCTGTTTCTTGTAGATAATCAGGATATTGCATTTGCTATTATCAGTGCCGGATATCCTGCTATTACTCTTATGAATGGACAAGATGCTTACCATTCTGTAGACAGTTTTATCGAATATATGGATGAAATCGCTTGTACTGGAACTTATCAAATGGATTACGTTTATGTTCCTGCCTGTTCCTTCAAGCGAGTGAATGATTCTTTGGAGCAATACTTCCAAAACAATTATTTGATCTATCGTATGGGATGGATATTATTTAAAGAGAAAGAATACCTTGCAAAAACGGAGCATTTGCTCCAGCTAAAAGCAGTTATATCTGATTTTATTAAACGCTTCGAGGGACGACCATCAGACCAACCGGACTTAAATAAATTTCATAGATTTAATGAACAAGGAAAACGAATCGGTGTATTTGATATGGAGATTGTAGACTATCTAATACAGATGGTTCCTTTTTTTATGCTCGGAAGTACACCTTATATCTATGAAAACGGCTGTTACCATGAAGATCGTAATGGAATACAATTAAAATCTCATATTCAGAAACTGATATTTCGTGATTGCATCAAAGCAACTACAATCCAGGGCATTTACAATCTTCTTATATCGCAGCCAAAAGTACAGAAGCAATTTTCTGATCTTAATAATCAGCCTTCCCATTGGGTGAATTTTCAAAATGGATATTTTGATGTGATGGAATGGAAATTAATTGAACATGATACGAAATATCTGATGATTAATCAAATACCTTTTTCATTTTATCCAGAACAAGCGGAAACTGCTCTCAAAAACGGAATACAGATTCGCAAGTATCTGGATTTTTCTATCCCTGACGAAACCGAACAGCAGATGTTTTGGCAGTATCTTGGCTATTGCATGACCACAGATACTCGTTTTCAGAAATTCCTGATGATAAAGGGTAAAGGAGGGACGGGAAAATCCATTGCCATTTCCTTTATTCAGCACATTGTTGGAATCAATAATTATTCCAGTATGTCACTACAAAATCTAAATCAACGATTTTATCCTACCGGATTATTTGGAAAGTTGTTAAATGCCTGCGCTGATATCCCAAGTACTGCTATGGAAAGTGTAGATATCATCAAGAAAGCGGTTGGTGAAGATACACTTCTTTATGAAAAGAAAGGACAAGACCCAACGCAATTTAACAGCTATGCGAAACTACTTTTTTCAGCCAATGAAATGCCTTTGAATTTAGATGATAAAACAAACGCTTACTACAGACGTCTGCTTGTTTTGGATATCAACCGCATGATGGTAGTATAAAAATAGTACAAATCTAAAATGACTTCTTCCATAGCATCA
>CAZUVY010000006.1:0-63958 GCA_964623905.1 uncultured Faecalimonas sp. | reverse complement strand
TATCCGAAACTTCCTAAATTATAGGATTTTGTAGGTATCATCATTTAACACATGTCCTGGTTAACGATCCGGTAAAAGGATATGGGATATTTATAGAGAATATGTTAGAAGCAGAGGAATAGTACCATGGATGAAAAACATTGCAGGTGCTACCCAAAGGATTGATTTGTTGATGTGATAAGAAAATTGAAAGTAGGTAATGTAACTGATATGGTTGTGTTACCTGCTTTTTTTGTGTTATAGGGGTGAATTCGACTCCTTTAGATATTTTGGTTCCATTGATTCTGCTAGAATATATGTTCTTGCATCTATTAAAAGCATGTGGTAAAATCAAAAAAGAACACATGTTCGATGAGGTGAACATGTGGGTTTTGAAGTGGTTATTTTGAACTTATGAAATTATGGAAAAGATAATATGAAGTGACCTCACATTTGTAGATTCGTGGATTTACCTGTAAACTATTAATTGACGAGATTAATGGTAACAGGGATTACCGCATACAAAGGAGGCCACTTATATGAAAAGAATAATACGAATCGGGATGGATGTCCATAGTACAAATTACACTTTATGCGCAATGGAGCCAATTATTGGCGAAGATGACAGAATTTTTGCAACAATCGATGTGACACCAGATTATAAAAATATTTTGATGTTCATTGAAAGTTTAAAAATGAAACTGGGTATTGATAATCAGTATGATATTCAGTGCGGTTATGAAGCAGGATGTCTAGGATATTCTCTTTATAATCAGTTGACTGCAGCAAATGTCAGATGTGTTATTTTAGCACCAACAACTATGCTGACACCACAGGAGATTCGTGTAAAAACAGATGCCAGAGATGCAAGGATGATTGCACAATGTTTATCTTACGGTGGTTATCATGCAGTCTATGTACCAACAGAAGAAGATGATTCTGTAAAAGAATATATCCGTATGAGAGATGATCATAAAACTGCATTAAAAAAGATAAAACAGCAGATTAATGCTTTCTGCTTACGTCATGGACACCACTATGCACAGAGCAAGTGGACGATAGCACATTGGAAATGGCTTAAGAAACTAGAACTTTCTGCACTATACAGAGAAGTATTAGATGAATATATGACTTCTTATGAAGAACAGACTGCAAAAATAGACAGATTAGATCAGCGAATTGAAGAACTGGCAGTACAGGAAAAATATGCGGAAAAAGTAAAGAAACTGAGTTGTTTTCTTGGAATTCAAACACATACAGCATTGTCTTTGATTGTAGAGACAGGAGATTTTGCAAGATTTGCAAAAGGGAATATCTATGCAGCATATTTGGGTCTTGTACCAGGAGAAGATTCTAGTGGATCTAAGATAAATAGAACCAGTCTGTCCAAAGCAGGGAATAGTCATTTAAGACAATTACTGATAGAAGCGGCAGGAGGAATCTGTAAAGGAACAATAGGACATAAATCAAAAGCATTAAAGGCAAGACAGAATGGTAACACGGCGGAAGTAATCGCGTATGCAGATAAAGCGAATACAAGGTTACGAAGTCGTTACTATAAATTTATAAGACATGGAAAAGCAAGAAATGTAGCAGTAGCAGCGATAGCAAGAGAACTGGCATGTTTTGTATGGGGAATGATGACAGACAATATCAGCGTAAGATCTGTATAAGTACAACATGCTCATCTGTCAGTCAAGAGTGCCGCGCACCGCTTAGGCGGCAAGCTCTTGACAGCCATCTGCCCATGATAAAATGGGCGAACAAGCAGAAATAAGCAGTAAACTGCAGATTTCTGCCAAAGAATAAGTAACTAGTAAACGATTGACAGTATCTGAAAGGAGCACTGATAACATTTAAGGTTCGAGTTATCCGCGACACTCCTTTGTTGGCACGAGAAATCGTGATCCACGTGTAAAGATAGCAGGACTCACGGCGGACCATTAGCCTGTAGGTAACCAATCCACGAATAACAGAGTGGCCAAATGCCGGGAACTGTTAAATCAGGCTCTTTTCAGATGCTGTCAAGCAAACAAATGTGACAATTGTTAGGAGAAGTTTGTTTTTGCAAAATTTACTCTTGACAAGAGGTCACTTCATAACAGGAGTGTAGATATTGAGTAATCATGTGACAATTATCACAGAACCGTCAGGTAAGAGATTTGCTTTGATTAATGATTTGCGTTTTAAAGGAAAAACAAAAGAAGAGTGGAAAGTGATTGAAGATTACCTAAAAGAATACATAGGTAAGTATTATGAAATCAGTGAAACGGCAGAAAAAATCTATATTGGAAAAGATTTTCCTGATGAATTTACACACGGAAAAGATAAAACGATACTAAAAGGTCCGAATTTGAAGGCGAAAGCAAATGCAGCTCAGGCGGTAGGAGAATTAATCCAGATAGCAGTAAATAAATCGGTTTCAGAAGATTTTAAGGAAAAGCACGGAGATAAAGCTAAGTTCGGCTGGTATCGATATGATACAAGATTGGCGTTGCCTGTTTATAATGATGAAGGAGAGTTACAAAGGTATAATATTTATAAATTAAGAATGTTGGTCAGACATGATGAAGACGGAAAGTTATATTTATATGATTTTTTGAGAACAAAAAAAGAAACGAGTAGCCCGCTTGAGTAAAAACTGTACGGTCGTAAAACCCATTTCTCACTCATTATAATACGTGGGATTAATCGAAAAGTCAATATATGATTTGAAATTCTAAAAGTGTTGTCCATACTGGCAATCACTCGTGAGCGGAAGTCCGATCATGCAGGATGGAAAGATAGTTGAAGCAGTGACTCATGCGCTGGTCAATGATTCGGCTAAGGGATATGGGATATTTATTGAAGATATGCTGGAGCATTGAGTTCGGGCAGAAAGATGTGAAAGAGGAAAGTATGGGAGCTTGCTTACAGAAGCGTCCTTTTCGAAGCGGATTGCGAATGTTTCATGGCGAAATGCGTATTGTTGCGGGGAAAAATATTGACAGGGGTGTCTTTCTACTGTCATTTTTTCGCTATATGTGCTATCGTATATTATACGACCTCTAATGTGTCATGTTTTAAGCAGAAGAAACTGTTCGGAGAGAAAAGGGAGCTGCTCTCAGTGTAATAAGGTAAAGCGATTTGATGGAGGAATAGTTATGGTATTATTTATAAATGGATGTGTTCGTCATACTTCCCGCACACTGGAATTAGCAAAAGCTGTTTTGTCAAAGGAAACGGGCGATGTGCAGGAGGTATGTTTGTATTCCGGCGGACCAGAAGGGTTGACAACGGAAAAACTTTGTCAAAGGGAAAAACTGCTAGAAAAAAAGGAGTATTCGAATGCTATGTTCCGCTGGGCAAGACAATTTTCTGAGGCAGATGTTATTGTGCTTGCAGCACCATACTGGGATTTGATGTTTCCTGCAAAGGTTCGGGCCTATCTGGAAGAAATAACGGTGGCGGGAATCACATTTCAATACAATGAAGATGGAATTCCGCAAGGACTGTGTAAAGCTAAGCGATTGATCTATGTGACTACGGCTGGTGGTCCAATTATTTATAATTTTGGTTTCGAATATGTGAAAGCTCTTGCACAAGGCTTTTTTGGTATCTCAGATGTGCGAATGTTTAAGGCAGAGGGATTAGATATCCAGGGAGCAGATGTGAGTCAGATCATGGAACGGGCGAAAAACGAAATAACTGCATAACGGAAGCTTTATCGAAAATATGTTGGATGCAGCTTGCTAAACGAAATGACAGGGGCGAAAAGCTCCTGTCATTTCTTATCATAGTTACTGAAATTTATGGCTGAAAATTTTTCAAAGTAAGCAGAAACCATGTTCCTCTTTATAGAAAAGGACTTGTCCATAATGATAATCACCCGTGATCGGCAGCCCGATCATGTAGGATAAAAGATTTTTATTCGCCTCACAATTTAGCAGATTCACCATATGGTTGTACAGAACTGTCCAACAGGTATATTGTAAAGGCGTGTTGTGGCAGTTTTTAATTGCACTGTACAAACAATTGCACAGTATGTATCTGAGCAAGCTGATACTTTGGTTGGTCAACGTGGATATTCCTCTATCGGAGTTGTAGTCGGTGCAACCTATCCGGAAGAAGCAGTTTCAGTGAGAAAGCTTATGCCAAAGAGTTATTGTCTTGTTCCAGGTTACGGAGTGCAAGGAGGCGGCGCTAAAGATATTCTGCCTTGTTTCAACGCAGATGGTCTTGGTGCGATTGTTAATTCCTCAAGGGGAATCTTATACACATATTCTACTAATTATGTATTAGAAGAGAACGGACTTGCTCCTATCTTTTTGCTCCCATGTATATTATAATAGTTTTATAAATGAACTTGGATGGGAGTGATAAAATGCAAAGAATTAAAAATTTGAATTGTTACCAAAAAGTTATCTTAATTGTTATGATTGTTATGGCAGTTATTTTTGCAGTGATTTATCACACAACAATCTCAAAAGTTGGATATAGATACAACAACGCAATTCTTGTTCCAACACAGGAAAATGGGAAAACAGTGTATACTGGTAAAATCCAAGGCGAACAAGCTGAGTTTGTAGTATCTAATAACAATACTGTAGTATTCAATTATGGTGAAAAAAGCTATGGTCAGTACACTTTGAAAGAAGATCCCACAGCAATTCCAAAAGATAAAGAATTTGCAGGGCAAATGCTTGGAATAGAAATCAGCAATGGTGAAAAGATTCTATTTCGTGGTGGCGTGTTGGATGTGGGAGACTCTTATTGGCTATACAATGAAGATGGAACCATAGATTATTTAGTCTCTTATGCAACAGCTGATGGAAGTGAATGGGACCAAAATGGTAATGTGATTGATCGAATGGAGCCGTCTGCTTCTACAATCTATGAACTGATAAATGAACCGCAATTAACACATAAGGGTGAAGCACTTGCCTGGTTTGGAGCCGTATTCATTTGTATTCTTAATGCAGTGTCAATTTTATTTGCTGATGAGCTATTTCGCTGGAATCTTTTATTTCGGATTCGCAATGTAGAGAGTGCAGAGCCATCTGATTGGGAAATAGCAGGAAGATACATAGGATGGACGAGCGTAACAGTTATGGTATTGGTGATCTTTGTCCTAGGACTACAGTAGCCTTGTTTGGCATAAAAAAATGTTGTCCATAATGACAATCACTTGTGAGGTAGATATGAATAAAGGTGCATACTCATTATTTGAAGAATATATGATTTCGTGTATGGAAGATAGTGCACATGATAAGGAACATATATATCGTGTACTATATAATGATATTCGTTTTTGGTAAGTAATGGTTATGAAAGTCAATATGCCGAAAAAGTAAAACATTGTATAAGTACTCATAGATTATGAAAACGGAAAAGAAGAATTAAGAAAGATATTGCAATAATTTTTTCGATTTCTGTTAATTAGATAAATAGTTGGAGCACCAACTGTTGTGGAGAAATGGAGTATTGTGTTATGACTGAAAAATTTACATATCCGACTATTACAATAGAGAGCAAAATGGTATCTTCCTATCGGGATTTTAAAGATGCCGTTTTAGTAAAAGTGGAGAAGGGCGTAAATAAACTTCGTTTTATGTCCCAATATGATGACTATCAGGTGATTTTGAACGGAGAAAATCTGTTTAGCGGCAGGGACGATGTTCGTTGTCCGACATGCGATTATGTTTTACATAGGGGATACAGGGGAGATGGCGAACGAAATGTGTCAATGGAAGAAAAAATGGAACTGGGCGGCAAAATAAATGCCGAATACATAGGAATAGAACAGGCAGTAGAGCGGATTGGCGCAGTCCTGGGATTATTGAGAGATGGATACTATGTGGTAGCTGACTATGAATTGTTTCCGAATATTGGAAAAAAACATTTTTGGAATTGTCACTATAGTCCAGGACCATTTGGTGGTCAGACAGAAAATCCTAATGAAGATAGGTTTTGTTTGGCTCCGACAAAATTAATAGCCACCGAAAGGGCGACAGTATGTAATCCAGAACGAGTGGAATATTATAGACAACGTCTGGAAGAGCAAGAACAATATCCTCGTGCCATCGGATGCTATCTGGGCGGCGGTTCAGTTCTTTTACTGGATGGACATCACAAAGCGACGGCAGCAGCTGCAAATGGGGAAATGGTAAAATGTCTGGTCATCATGCCGGCATTTCTGGACGGTAAAATACCTTCCATCGAGAAGGAGAATGAGAAAAACAAATTACTTCAGATATATTGGGGGTTATATGACGGTGCCGCCAGAAGAATTGGGTGTATAGAATCTTTTTTCGATAGATATGCAGAGAAGGAAGAGGAAATCTTATGTATTTCAGAAGATTTTTCGGATTGGGGAGAAATTCCGACAGAATATAGTTTTCTGCATGGTAGTTATAAGAGGTCGGGATGGGATTACAAATCCCTTCCTCATGGATGGAAACAGAATCCGCGGACGGCAAATCTGTGTGAAGGCGTATTTAGTTTTTATGCAGGTCAGACAAAAATCGATGGGATTCCTGAATTACTCTCCCTCAAATTGGAGAAAGAGAAGATCAAAACGGTTCTGATTCCGAACACTGTGCAGGAGATAAACAGAGATGTCTTTCGTTTCTTTCCTCATTTAGAGAAGGTGATTGTGGAAGAAGGAAGCACTTATTTTACAGAGGCGGACTTTGAAAAAGAGCTTCTGGAAATCAGACGTAATAGGGAAAAGAAAAGAAGAAAAAGAAGAGAGACAGAAAGGCTGGGGTATTATCCATTCGCCAATTTACATGAGTTTCTGGAAGGAAAAAATGATTAGGAAGAATTTACGAGGTGGTATTTTGAAAATAGGAGCATATCAATTTTCGATAAATAGTGATATTGATTATAATCTTGCAGTAATAAAATCTGCTATAAATCAAGCAGTACAAAAAGGTGTTAAACTATTGGTTTTTCCAGAATGTGCGTTGACTGGATATCCACCGCGAGATATTAAAAGTGCTGCGGATGTTGATTTTACAAAATTATACAATGCATATGCGCAACTACAGGAATTGGTAGATAAAAATGATATATGTGTAATTCTAGGAACGATTATAAAAGAAGAAGATAGATATTATAATTGTGCTATTATTTTTCGGCCGTATGAAGAAAAAGATTTTTATCATAAGAGAGCCTTATGGGGCTGGGATAGGGATAATTTTAGTATAGGAAATAGTAATGGTATTTTTGAAATCGAGGGATGGAAAGTAGGCGTCAGAATATGCTTTGAAGTCAGATTTCCAGAGTATTTTAGAGAATTATATGATAATAAGACAGATTTAAATATAATCTTATTTTATGATGTGGCGGATAACGATGATCTGGAGAGATACGATTTGATAAAATCACATATTAGAACGAGAGCCGTAGAAAATGTTACATATACATTATCAGTAGATGCCATTAGTTCTTATCAAACAGCACCTACTGCGATATATGATAAGTCAGGATATGGCCTGATAGAGTTAGAGAGAAATAAAGAAGGAATGCTTGTGTATGATTTAGAAAATGCACCAAAAGATTTTGGTGAAAGAGGAAGAAGTGAAATTTCAGATTGGTTAAGAAAGATTTAGGTTCTAAATTCGATTGGTTAAACTGAATAGGAGATATACATAGCAGCCATACATTTTGAAGTGTATGGCTGTTTTGCAGTTAGAAAATGTTGTTCATAATGACAAGCTATTGCATATGAGGTGCAAAGTGCTTTATTGTTTTAGCCAGTTTGTAACAATCTTCACTGGAATGCAGTGTGAAAACATGATTGGAGCCATCACGTAGAAAGATAATCAAATAATAATCTGTTCCGGAAATGCCTTCTGATGTGATATACTGAACAAAAAACACGGTTAGGAGTGATCAGCTTTGGGTGTTTTAAAAAAGAAATCAGCAAAGCGTATTGGAGCATTGGGCATTGCTCTATTGGTAATTATATTGTCATGTGCCGTATATCTGGGGGATTACTACCGGGCGGATATGGCGCAGATCGAGTCTTTTCTATCCGAAGGCAGCACTGTGGCCTGCGAAGAAGAGAACGGATATCTGGTATTCGCACCGGAGGATGCCGATATTGGCTTTATCTTCTACCCTGGTGGGAAGGTGGAACATACTGCCTACATACCCTTGATGAGTCGTCTAGCCTCTGAGGGAATTCTGTGTGTACTGGTAGAAATGCCATTTCATCTGGCTGTACTGGATATGACTGCTGCGGAAGGAATTCCAGAGCAGTTTCCGGAAATTGAAAACTGGTACATCGGTGGCCACTCTCTAGGAGGGGCTATGGCAGCCTCATATCTTTCAGAAAATGCAGATGTATTTGCGGGTCTGGTTTTGCTGGGTGCCTATTCCACAGCAGACCTGTCTGAAACAAATCTTTCCGTTCTCTCAATCTACGGCAGTGAGGATCTGGTGATGAATCGGGAAAAATACGAATTAAACAAAGAGAATCTGCCGGACGATTTTACAGAAATCATAATTGAGGGCGGCTGTCATGCCTATTTCGGTATGTATGGTTCACAAAAAGGAGACGGAGTTCCTGCACTTAGCAACGAGGAGCAAATTATGCTTACTTCAGATGCCATTCTCTCCATGATAAGTCAGTCGGAATCATAAACATGAAAAATTCCTTTAAGATCAGTGGAAGATTGGGAAGCAGGAAGTAGACGAGAAAAGCAATATGCATTTGAGAATCTGAACATTTAGCAAAGTATTATGTTTTTTTATTGTAATAAGATGAAGTACATGATAACATGTAAGAGAACAAATGTTTGGGAATGGGAGGAAGTACATGCTTGAGGTTAAATTTTATGATGAAATTGATGACTCATTATTGAAATTTGCAGTTATTATATCTAAGACAAATGGAAAGTGGGTATTTTGTAAACACAAGGAAAGAGATACTTTTGAAGTGCCTGGCGGACACAGAGAACCGGGTGAAACAATTATAGAGACAGCAAAACGGGAATTATGGGAAGAGACTGGTGCTGTAGATTTTGAAATGAGACCAGTTTGCGTATATTCAGTGAAAGGTAAGACACGGGTAAATGAAAATATTAGCGACGAATCATTTGGCATGCTTTTTGTGGCGGATATTTATTCGTTTGAAGAGATATGTAGTGAAATTGAAAAGATCATTATATGTGATGAGTTAGTAAAAGATTGGACCTATCCGTTGATTCAGCCTAAACTGATAGAAGAAGCCATGAAAAGAGGATATTTATAGAAAAGATTTATTATTGTGGCAAGTATAATTACTACAAAAACTGTTGGGAACACAACAAGTTATAATTTCTCTTCGTACTGATTATTTCAAACTCCTTGACATAGTATTTAAAACGAGATAAGATGTTTATGAAAACTTACTATGAATGGAGAAATAATATGAGTTCAATTATTCTTGTTGCAGAAACAGGTTCAGATATTACACCAGAGCTTGCGTCAAAATATGGCATTCAGATAGTGCCAATGCATGTTGCATTTGATAACGAAACACTGGATGACGGCACATTTCCAGCGCAGAAAATCTGTGATTTTTATCGCAGTACAGGCAAGCTTCCAAAGACAAGTGGAAGTACGCCAGAAGATTTTGAGAGAAAATTTGATGAGATCCATGAGAGATGGCCAGAAGCGCAGATTCTTTATCTTGCATATTCTGCAGTTACTACGTGTTCATTTCAGAGTGCTGCAATTGCGGCGGAGGAACGCGACTATGTCACTATGATTGATACAAAGCAGGTATCAGTGGGACAGGGTGCTGTTGTAGTTACGATGGCGAAGATTTTACAGGAAAATCCAGACATGACTATGGAGGACGCAGTAAAGACTGTAAATGATCTGATCGCACATGCAAGAATGTGTTTCCTGCCAGATAATTTAGAATTTTTAAGAGCAGGTGGCAGAGTAAGCAACGTGGCTTTCCTTGGAGCAAGTATCTTGAGTTTGCATCCATGTATTGAGATTCTGGATGGGAAATTAGTTGCAACAAAGAAATACAGAGGCAAGATGAAAAAAGTAGTTGCACAACTGATTGAAGAATATTCGGAAATCTACCATCTGAAGAAAGACTGCTTGTGGCTGGTATATACAGTGGGTCTGTCAGAAGAAGTACGAAAAGTTGTAGAAGAGACTGCAGAAAAATATGGATTTCAATCGTTACAATGGATTCAGGCGCAAGGTGTGATCACAACACATGGCGGTCCGGCTGCATTTGGTATCGCAGGATTTTCAGAAATATAGAGAAAAGATAAGATTACGTTTTTATGGCGTAATCTTTTTTTCGTTCTACATAAATGTTATAATGACGGAATAAAAGAATGAAGAAACACAGGAGAACCTTATGAGAATCATAATTTCACCAGCGAAGAAGATGAATGTAGATACCGATTCCTTAAACTATATGGATTTACCAGTTTTTCTGGAAGACACCAGAACTATCATGCAATGGATGCAGAAATTATCCTATGCAGATGCGAAAAAGCTTTGGGGATGCAATGATAACATTGCGGAACAGAATTTTAAACGTTTTCAGGAAATGGATTTAGAAGAGAGACTTACACCAGCGATTTTATCTTACGAAGGAATCCAGTATCAATATATGGCACCGGCAGTATTTGAAGAAAGCATGCTGTTTTATGTACAGGAACACCTGAGGATTCTTTCGGGATTTTATGGCGTAGTCCGACCAATGGATGGTGTAACGCCATATCGTTTAGAGATGCAGGCAAAAGCAAAAATCAATGAGAAGAAGGATCTGTATGACTTCTGGGGAGAAAGGCTCTATGACGAGATCATGGATGAGAGCAGGACAGTGATAAATCTGGCATCCAAAGAATATTCCAAGTGTGTAGAAAAGTATTTAAAACCAAAGGATCATTTGATTACTTGTGTCTTTGGGGAGAAGATCGAAGGAAAAGTGGTTCAAAAAGGAACTTATGCTAAGATGGCACGAGGAGAAATGGTTCGTTTTATGGCTGAACATAAAATAGAATCACCAGAAGAGATTAAAAAATTTGACAGATTAGGATATGTGTATCAGGAAAGTCTTTCCTCAGAAAATGAATATGTATTCATCAAACAAAATTGAGATAGAGCATGATCAGGACAGGCAAAAAAGCCTGTCCTTTTTATTGTGAAATAAAATTCTTGAGTTCTTCTATGTGCTTTAGAGCAGTTTGGCGGCCAATCTCATAGACTGCCCGCAGTTTTTCGGGATCACGTTCTGTGCGGCTGATAGGAAGTGCTTCATCCGGACAGATGACAAAGGTATTTCCTTTTTGGACATCGTTCCAGATATACTGAAGCTGTTTATTGTATGTATTATGGCGATCTGCCATTGTCTCGATTGTTTTTGGATATTTTCTCAAAACTAAGCGCATAAGTGGAAGCGAAGCATCTTTCTTTTTTACATAATTCTTTGGTCTGGTCAGAACAACGATGTTTCGGTCATAACCAATGCTCTTAAAATATTCCAATGGAATGGAATCGGAAATGCTGCCATCCAGCAGTTTCTGATTTCCAATCGTGACAATACGAGCAGCAATCGGAAGAGAAGCAGAGGCTCGAATCCATTCTACATTCTCGTTGGCAGTTGATTCACATTTATGATAGACTGGCTTTCCAGTTTCAATATCGGTGCAGGTTGCATAAAATTCGATAGGAGAATTACAAAATGTCTCTTCATCGAACAAGTCAAGTTTTTCAGGAACTTCATGGTAGCAAAAGTCCGCATTGTAAAAATCACCTGTTTTTATCAGTGAACCGAATCCGCAATATCTCGGATCTCGCGAGTATGCAGTATTATAGCGGATAACGCGTCCGGGTTGGTTAGATTTGTAATTACATCCAAAAGCAGCGCCTGCTGAAACGCCAATGATTCCGTCTATTTCAATCTGATGTTCCATCATAACATCAAGTACTCCGGCAGTGAACATACCTCGCATTGCACCGCCTTCTAAAATAAGTCCTTTTTTCAAATTTCATCCCTCCATGAAAAGTATTATAGGAAAATACGAACTGTCCGTCAAGAAGTGCAGAAAAAGATAAAAAGATTGACTTAATAATGTCGCCATGTTATCATAAATGGAGAGTTTTGAACGTACATATTCGTGAGGGACTTATTACGATACTATTGAAAATGGAGATGTTAAGCATGGAAAGAATTAAAACACTTGAAACTCGTAACTTATGTGAAAGTGCAAAAAACGGTGGCTGTGGTGAATGCCAAACTTCTTGCCAATCAGCATGCAAAACAAGCTGTGGTGTAGCTAACCAAGCATGTGAAAAAGTAGAAGAATAATTTTAGTTCATGAATTATAAGAATGCTGCCTGAAACGGCAGCATTTTTAATGTAGTATAGGAGAAATATTATGGTACATCAATATAAATTAAACGGTTACAACATTGTATTGGATACTTGTTCTGGATCTATTCATGTTGTAGATGAAGTTGCATACGATATTATTGCATTATACAAAGAGAAGAATGCAGACGAAATCGTTGCAGAAATGTTAGAAAAATACGCAGACAGAGATGATGTTACAGAAGAAGATCTTCGTTTCTGTATAGAAGATGTAAAAGCACTGGAAGATGCTGGCAAATTGTATTCACCAGATACATTTGCAGATGTGGCAGGAACATTTAAAGAACGTTCTGGAAATGTAATCAAAGCACTTTGTTTACATGTGGCACATACATGTAATTTGAATTGTTCTTACTGTTTTGCAAGTCAGGGAAAATATCATGGAGAACGTGCTCTTATGAGTTTTGAAGTAGGAAAACAGGCACTGGATTTTCTGATTGCGAATTCTGGAAAAAGAAGAAATCTGGAAGTAGACTTCTTTGGCGGTGAGCCACTTATGAACTGGCAGGTAGTGAAAGATCTTGTGGCATATGCAAGAACACAGGAGAAGATCCACAATAAGAATTTCCGTTTTACCTTGACTACAAATGGGATGCTGATCGATGATGATGTGATCGAATTTGCCAACAAAGAGATGAGCAATGTGGTACTCAGTCTGGATGGCAGAAAAGAGATTCACGATTTGACTCGTGTAGATTACAATGGTAACGGAAGCTACGATAAGATTGTTCCAAAATTCAAGAAACTGGTAGATGCCCGTGGTGGTCAGGGATATTATATGCGTGGTACATTTACACATGCAAATCCAGACTTCACAAAAGATGTATTCCATATGGCAGATCTTGGATTTACAGAGCTTAGTATGGAACCGGTAGTAGGTGCACCAGATGATCCTTCTGTACTTACACCAGAAGATTTAGAGATCGTAAAAGAACAATACGAAATTCTTGCAACAGAGATGATCAAGCGCAAGAAAGAAGGAAGAGGATTTACATTCTATCACTATATGATCGATCTGACAGGCGGACCTTGTATTTATAAGAGAATCTCAGGATGCGGTTCTGGAACAGAATACATGGCAGTTACACCTTGGGGAGATTTATATCCATGTCATCAGTTTGTAGGCGAAGAAGCATATAAACTCGGTAACGTTTGGGATGGTGTTACAAATAATGCTGTTCGTGAAGATTTCCGTGCATGTAATGCATATTCTCGTGAAGAATGTAAAGACTGCTGGGCAAAATTATATTGTTCAGGCGGCTGTGCTGCAAATGCGTTCCATGCAAGTGGTTCTATCCGTGGTATCTATGAGCCAGGTTGTGAACTTTTCAGAAAACGTATGGAATGTGCGATCATGATCAAGGTAGCAGAAGATGAAGCAAAATAAGAAGATCACAACGCCGATTGTTGATTTTGTAAAACATTATACAGAAAGCGGTACGACGCGTTTTCATATGCCAGGGCATAAAGGACAGTCCTTTTTGGGATTGGAATGTTTTGATATCACAGAGATTCATGGAGCAGATTCCTTATACGAGGCAGATTCTATTATTGCAGAAAGTGAAGCAAATGCGACTGAATTGTTTGGCTCAGCATGTACACTTTTTTCAACAGAAGGATCCAGTCAGTGTATCAGGGCAATGCTTTATCTGGCGATGCTTTTGAGAAAAAAAGGAAAAAGGCCGGTTGTAGTTGCGGCAAGAAATGTACATAAGGCTTTTATCTATGCTGCGACACTTTTAGATTTTGATGTAGTATGGCTTTGGCCGGAAAAGCAGGCAGAGTCCATCTGCAGCTGCTATGTATCGGCTGAAACGATTGGAAATGTTCTGAAAGAACATGAGGACTCTGTAGTTGCAGTTTATGTGACCAGTCCGGATTATCTTGGGGGACAAGATGATATTCGGGCGATAGCAGATGTATGTCACCGTTATGGAACGATACTGGCGGTAGACAATGCACATGGCGCTTATCTGCATTTTTTAGAGCCTTCGCAGCATCCACTGGATCTGGGTGCAGATATCTGCTGTGATTCTGCCCATAAGACTTTGCCGGTACTGACTGGCGGTGCATATCTTCATATCAGTAAAAATGCACCGGAAGTGATGAAAAAGCAGGCGAAGTATGCGATGGGACTGTTTGGGTCAACCAGTCCGTCCTATCTGATCATGCAGTCTCTGGATCTGTGTAATCAATATCTGGCAGAGGAGTATCGGTGCCGATTAAAAGAAACAATAGAAATGATAAACGGATTCTGTAATGAAGCGGCAAGTCATGGATGGAAAATCAGAAAAAGTGATCCGCTCAAGATCACAATTGAGATACCGGAGGGAATTTCCAGTCAGGAGCTTACAGAGCGACTTAGAGATAAGAAAATAGAATGCGAATATGCTGATCCTGATTTTCTCGTATTTATGGTGACTCCGGAAAATAAGAAGGAAGATTTGGAGAAACTAAAAGCAGCTTTAGGTGTGTGCGAAAATCTATATAGTAAAAAAGACGCACTCCCTTTGGCAAAGACAGAGCAGACAATGACGATTCGGGAAGCGATGTTTTCAGAACCGGAAACAATTCCTGCCAAAGAGGCATTGGGAAGAATCTGCCGTGTTCCAACGGTTTCTTGTCCACCTGCGATTCCGATTGCGGTACCAGGAGAAGTGATAGATGAGACAATGCTGGAATTATTCCAATATTACAGCATTGAGACAATAGATGTGGTAAAATAAAAAAATCCTCAGTTGAAATTATGTTCAAACTGAGGATTTTTTTGTTGTAAACTAACCAAAAATACCTGTAGATTTTACAAATAGTACCGCCATCATAATTGGTGCAACATATTTGATCATAAAGATATATAATTTTTTTCTCTTAAATTCATGTCCACTGCATTCCATTTCTTCTACGATCCAGTCTGGTTTGATCACCCATCCGATAAAGATACAGCTTAAGAAACAGATAAATGGCATAAGGAAGCTGTTGCTAATATAATCCATAATGTCAAGCAATTGCCCAACCTGTCCGTTTGGCATTGGGATTTCAAGGTAAAGTACGTTATAGCCAAGGCAAATGATCCCTGCTGCGATACCAGAAAGAGTTCCGATGATCAAAGTAAGTTTCTGACGTGATACATGGAACAGTTCGATACAGTTTGCAACTAAACATTCTAAAATCGAAACGCAGGAAGTCAGTGCAGCGAAAGTAACCATAATGAAGAATACAACACCAATAATATTGCCTGCAGCTCCCATTGATAAAAATACTTTTGGAAGAGAGACAAACATTAAACTTGGTCCGGAAGACATACCTTCGATACCTGAGAATACATAAATCGCAGGAATCACCATCGCACCTGCCAGTAAAGCAACGATTGTATCACAGATTTCAATCTGCATAATAGACTGATTCAGGTTGACATCTTTTTTGACGTAGGAACCATATGTAATCATGATACCCATGGAAACACTGAGCGAGAAGAATAACTGGCTCATGGCATCCAGTAAGATTTCAAGGAATCGTTTGAATGTGATTCCATCTAAACTTGGAGTAAGGTAAACTGCAAGTCCCTGCAGACCAGTACGAGTCACGCCATCGGCATCAGTGTAACTAAGTGTGAGTGAAAAAATTGCGATTCCGATGATCATCACAAACAGCCCTGGCATCAGGATTTTGGAGTATTTTTCAATTCCTTTTTCAACTCCGCGATAAACAATAAAAGCGGTGATTGCTAAAAAGAGCAGCATAAACACGATTGGTGAGACTTCAGATGTAATAAAATCTGTAAAATAACTGTCTTTTGCGGCAGCAGCACCGGCACCAGTTGCATATACTGCGATGTATTTGGTTGCCCATCCTCCGATGACAGAATAGTAAGTCATAATGATCGCAGGAACCAGGAAAGTCAATTTCCCTAAGAATCCCCACTTTGGTTTAATCGAACCATATGCGTACAGCGCATTTTTGCCAGTACGGCGGCCGATTGCGATATCAGAAGTTAAAAGCGTAAACCCAAAAGTGAGAACAAGTACAAGATAGATCACGATAAATAAGCCACCGCCATCTTTTGCAGCTAAGTACGGGAAACGCCAGATATTTCCAACTCCGACAGCACTTCCGGCGGCAGAAAGAACGAAGCCGATGGAACTGCTAAAATTACTTTTCTTTTCTTTTTTCATAAAGTAAACCTCATTTCTAAATAATCCACAATCGCCTATTATATGGAACTTGCTATAAAATAGCAAATAATAAAAATTTCTTATCAAGAAACTTTTGACAGATAAAGTTTCGCTGTGATAGAATTTTGAAAAGAAAAATAGAAATGAAAAGGATTGTATTTTGCAAAAATAGATAAAAAATTTCTTTTAAAGAAACAATGGAGAGATTATGAGTAAGATAAGACAACACATCGGGAACCGGATACGCATGTATCGAAAAGTACAGGGACTGACACTTCAGCAGTTGGCAGACATGATACATAAAAGCCGTGCAACTGTCAGCAAATATGAGACAGGTGAAATTGCGCTTGATATTGATACTTTATATGAGATTGCTTTTGCATTACATGTGAATATGAATCAGCTTACAGATTTTGAACCAGAATTTGAACTAGTGGAGGCACAAAAGCCTGAAACGATGAGAAAAAGTCCGTTTTTCGAGGCAAACAGACTCTATTTTTATTTCTATGACGGACGCTATAAACGTCTAAAAGATGGAATCATCGACATTTATGACTCTAAGGAACATCCGGGAGAGCATAAAGCATCTCTTTCAATCAATACCGTTGCTCCTAATGGAAGAAGCAGTGCAGTATATTATACCGGAAAAGTGGTATATAGTGATATGCTGATCCGTTTTTCTTTTGTGAATCAATATAATGCGTTGGAAGAGGACCTGCTCTATATTTTTAATCCACTGGAATTTCGTGATTTCACAGAAGGTTTGCTTTGTGGAATATCTAGTTCTGATTTGATGCCATGTGCGTTTAAATGTCTGGTAACATTAAAGCCGCAGGAAGCGTCAGAGAAACTAAAAAAGCAGTTATTGCTGACGAAAAAAGAGATTCAGCGCTGGCAGAAATATAATATGCTGATTGTTGATAATCATGGATAAAAAAGAACGAAATTCAGTCAGAATATTTGCAGAAAATGCGAATATCCTGACTTTTTTCTTGTCTAGATAAGTAAAGAGACTTCATAATGGAGATAAGAGTGAAGGCAAGGAGGTGGCATATGGAGGATCAAAAAATTATCGCATTATATTTTGCAAGGGCAGAAGATGCAATTCGGGAAACGAATCTAAAATACGGCAGAATTTTATATCAGATTGCAAGAAATATTTTGGACAATCATGAAGACAGTGAAGAAACGGTAAATGATACTTATGAAAAAGCTTGGAATACGATTCCGCCAACGAATCCTAATTCTCTGTGTGCCTATCTGGGACGTATCACACGAAATCTTTCGATCAATCGGTGGCATAAGCAGAGGACGCAGAAGAGGTCAAATGGAATTGATGTACTTCTCTCGGAACTGGGAGAATGTATTCCAGACAAGCAGAGTGTTTCCAGAGAACTGGAAACGAGGGAATTGACACAGGCAATCCAACACTGGCTTGAAAGTCTGGAACAGGATGACCGCATTTTATTTCTGCGTCGGTACTGGTTTGAAGATTCTGTGCAAGAGTTGGCTAAAAAATGTAATACAACGCCAAATAAACTGGCAGGACGATTATATCGACTGCGACAGAGTTTGAAGAAGGCATTGGAAAAGGAGGGAATCTGGGTATGAAAGAGAAAAAGTTGTTTGATGCAATTACGGAAGTGAATGACGAATTTGTGGAGGAAGCGCTCAGAGTATCTCTAAAAAAAGAAAAGAAAATTTCCTGGAAAAAGTGGACGGCAGTGGCAGCCAGTTTTCTGGCAGTCCTGTTCATTGCAAGTAGTATTTTGCAGCGGTTTCCAATTGGCGGGAATGCAGGAAGCGGTGGATTAAACGAGGAAAATCCACATAGTTATATGTCCTATGCAGGTCCAGTTTTTCCTATAAAATTGGCAGCGGAAGATGCTTCTGTCACAGCAGAGAGAAATGTGATTTACGATTTTGGAAAAGAAGGGGTGGCAAACACTCCTTGGAATCTTTGGGTGGATGATCAATATATATTACAGAATACTTCTGATACAGAAAAGATTATCACGCTTCGTTATCCATTTGTAAGTTCCTTTAATGAGCTTGAGAGATTTACGCCAGAAATATCGGTTGCAGGAGAAGTGATAGAAACAACATTTTATGCAGGGGGATATATAGGAAGTGTATCGGAGAACAAAAAAGGAACAGGCGAATATCTGGAACCGAATAATCTGAGCAGTTGGGAAGACTATAAGGAATTGTTGGAAAATGGAAATTACGAGGCAAATGCGTTTGGAGAAGGATTGGAACTGAATCAAAACGTGGTGATCTACGAATTCTCTGAGTTTGAAGCGCCAGATGAGTATGATGCAGCGACACAGGCCCTCTCATTTACGATCAATCCAAAGAAGACAAATGTTTTGACTTATGGATTTGAAGGTGCTGAATATGAAGAAGATGGGTTCCGAAGATTCAGCTTTACCGTGCTGGATCGAGATGAGAAAAAAGTGATGATTGTAATTGGGGAAGATATTTCCGATTATACGTTGCAGGGATATAAAAATGGTGCCTGTGAAAGCAAAAATGAATTGGACAGTGTTTCGTCTGTGGTGAATCGTTATGAAAGTACCTTGGGAGAAGTGATAGAAAATCTCGTGGATGATTTTATGGAAGGATATCTGGATGGATATGGGTTAGAAAGCATGCAGTATCTGTCTAAGGAGACCATTAGGAAGGCTGTTTCGCAGTCTTTATATCGATATGGACTTCAATTGGAGTATTCCAGTGATGAATATCAATATAGTATGTTAGAAGACGTATTTTCGGATGTGGCTGTGATGAAACGGGTAATGTATCTGGAATTTGAAGTGACGATTCCAGCAGGAGAATGCATACAGGTAGAGGCAAGTATGTATAAAGAACCGAATTATAATTACGGTTATGCGAGCAAAGAAGACGCATGGAGATACGGGTATGACATGGTGACAAAACTGGGGTCAAATCTGGAATTTACAGGACTGACAGCAGAGATTTTAAACGCAGTGGATATCGAAATTGCAGGACAAAATTATGGATTTGATCTGGAAAATGGAATTACGAAAGTAGAGCTGGATCTGGATACAGAGCATTATTATCTGGGAATCAATCTGCAGGAAGAAGAGGATGCAAACTGGGCTGTTATTCTTGATGTACTTTTTCATTTTATTCCACTTTTTATATTGGGATTACTAGTTATTATAATTGTCATAGTAGTAGCAAATATTTTTATTTCAAGGAAAAAGATGCAACGATAACTTTGTTTGATTTACAAGTTTGAAAATGTTGGTTATACTTTTAAATAAAAAACGAGGTATCACTATGATCGGAGAAAAATTACTAGAATTACGAAAAATACATAGATTTACACAGGAAGATGTGGCGGAAAAGATTGGTGTTTCCAGACAGACGATTGCAAAATGGGAGAATAATGAAAGTATTCCGGATATGATGAATGGAAACAAGCTTGCCAAACTTTATAATGTGTCATTGGATGATATTGTGAATGCAGAAGAATCGGATGAGTATCCGGCGGTTGGTCCGAAGGGAAAACATATTTTCGGAACCGTACGGATGGATGCAAAAGGTCGGATTGAGATACCTGAAAAAGCCAGAAAGATGTTTCATTTATCGGATGGGACAGAGATCGTTGTCCTTGGGGATATTGCGGAAGGCATTGCATTGATGGATGCACAGAAATTTTTTGATCGCTTGAAATATGTGAATGATCAGGCGATAAAAAGTTGTTGACTCTGACGTTACGTCATAGTATATGATGCACTTATACGGGAGGAGGAAATAGCATGATGACAGTAAAGGAAGTAAGCAAATTAACGGGAGTGAGCGTACGCACTCTTCATTATTATGACAGTATTGGTTTGTTAAAGCCTACATCATTTACGCAATCGGACTATCGCTTGTATGATGATACTGCGCTGGAACGTTTGCAGCATATAATGTTATTTCGTGAATTACAGTTTCCTTTAAAAGAAATCAAGCGTATTCTGGACAGTTCGGAGTTTGATAAGAAAAAAGCGATTGATCAGCAGATTCAGCTTTTGATTTTGAAGAAAGAACATCTGGAAGGGTTGATTGATTTTGCCCGTAAAATAAAGCAAGAAGGAGTGGATCATATGGATTTTAAAGCATTTGATACAGCAAAAATGGATGAGTACAGCAGACAGGCAAAAGAAGCCTGGGGACACACAGATGCATACAAAGAATTTGAGCATAAAACAAAAGGTGTTTCCAAAGAGGAACTGAATCACGCCGGCATGAAGATGATGGATTTGTTTGTGGAATTTGGTAAGATGACAGATCAAAATCCAGAATCAGAACCGGTACAGGGACAGGTCAGAAAATTGCAGGAATATATTACAGAACATTTTTATACCTGTACAAAACAGATTCTTTCTGGATTAGGTCAGATGTATGCTGCCGGAGGCGAGATGACAGAAAACATCAATAGAGCAGGCGGAGATGGCTGTGCAGAATTTGTAAGTAAAGCGATTCAGATTTATTGTGGAAAATAGCGAAATGGTGTTGGGATTCCAGCACCATTTTTTATACCGAATTGTTGAGACAAACAGAAGATTTCAGTGTATAATAAACACATCCTAACAAAGAAAGTGTGGTAAGATTATGATTTTATATTTTACAGGAACTGGTAATAGTGAATACGTCGCAAAGAAAATCGGAGATTATTTGAATGATGAAGTTTTAAACTTATTTGATAAAATCAGAAACATGGATTTCGATGCAATGACTTCTGAGAAACCATGGGTAATCGTTGCACCAACCTATGCATGGCAGCTTCCACATATTGTACGTGACTGGTTGTATGAAACAAAATTAGAGGGAAATAAGAAGATTTATTTTGTATTAACTTGTGGGGCCGGAATTGGAAATGCCGGACAATATGCAGAAGAATTATGTGATGAGATTGGAATGCAGTATATGGGGGTTGCTCCAATATTGATGCCGGAAAATTATATAGCATTATTCGACGCCCCAGATAAGCAAGAGATTGTAAAAATCGTCAAAAAAGCACAGGCGTCCATCCGTGTGACAGCTCAGATCATTGAAGCAGAAGTATATAATGACATTTACAGACCTGGCGTTTTAGATAAATTATTGAGCGGTGCTGTAAATAAGGGATTTTATCGCTTTTATATCAGCGCGAAGAAATTTTATGCAAAGGATACGTGTATCTCATGTGGAAAATGCGAACAAGTCTGTCCATATGACAATATTAAACTGATAGATGGAAAGCCAGTATGGGGAGAGGCGTGTACACATTGTATGGCGTGCATTTGTCACTGTCCAAAGGAAGCAATCGAGTATGGAAAGACCAGTGAAGGAAAGCTAAGATATAAGTTCCCAATGAAAAAAGCGTAAAGAAAAACCATTATGGAGTGTACTGCTCCGTAATGGTTTTTTTATATATTTTGTTTTCAAAGTGTAACGCGCGAGGGAGAAAGGTTGTGTATTAGGATGAAAGGGATGATTACAAAGTCAAAAGGAGGTGAAAAATCATGGAAGATTCACAGATCATAGAGTTGTATTGGAGGCGTTCAGAAGATGCAATCATGGAAACTGAGAAGAAATACGGAAAATATTGTCATTATATTGCTTACAATATCTTGCGAAGCAGAGAGGATGCGAAAGAATGTGTCAATGATACTTACTTTAATACATGGAAAGTGATTCCGCCAAATCGTCCAAATCGATTATCTGTGTTTCTTGGGAAGATTACGCGTAATCTGTCGTTGAATAAATATAAGCAGATTAAAACGAAAAAGCGAGGGCATGGACAAGTAGCGTTGGTGCTGGATGAATTACAGGAATGCATACCGGCGAGAGAACGGCTGGAAGATATAGTTGAGGGAATCGTGATAGAAGAAGTGCTAAACGGATTTCTTGCCGGACTTTCCAGAGAAGCCAGAAATATCTTTCTGCGCAGATATTGGTTCTTTAGTTCTGTAAAAGAAATTGCAGCAGATTTTTCAATAAGTGAAAGTAAAGTAAAGGTATCATTGATGCGCTCAAGAAACTTATTAAAAGAAATGTTACAGAAAGAAGGAATTTATGTATGAGAAAGGAACAGATTTTATATGCATTGGAGCATATAGAGGAAGATTATATCGCAGATGCGGCATCTACTATAAATTTTGAAAAATCGGGAAATAAACGTCATAAAGTACAGATTTTAAAGTGGAGCGCTGTTGCAGCTTGTCTGGCGCTGGTGTGTTATATGGGAAGTCATTTCCGGGCAGGCAGTCGGTTGACACCTATTGAAACAGATCCGGAATTGCCATTATTGGAAGTGTCTTTAGAAGACGAGGGAATGGGATTTGAAGCTCATATGTTTTATGATATATCAGAAAGTGATAACCAGAATCCGTGGACAGAAGACGCAGCATTAGAAACACTTCCGGTATATCAGAATCTGGCTTATTCTAACGAAAGTGGGGAGCCTGTTTATTTAAGTGAAGAACAGAGAAACCATATAAAGGAAAAATATGAGATGACTGGATTGGATGAACAGGCTGAAATTAGTGTATCGGGAAACGGAACAGTGAAAATAGAATTTCTAAATCCGATAAAGTTGTCATTGGAATCTTTTTTTACAGATGCCGAGAGAAGTAAAACAGTAAACTATTTAAATGAGAAATTCTCTGGCATATTTGACTTTGAAGAATATGAAATTTCGATATGGAGTGAATATACGTTTCAGGGAGAATCGCAAAGATTGTATAAAATCTATGAGAAAGACAGTGATTTAGTAGAAGAAATCTTAAATTTTAATTTTAAATCCATCTCATTTGTGCCAAATATGCAAGAGGAACTGTCTTATATTAGAATAGAGGATCTACTTTCAGCAGCGGAAAAAATCGGTGATTATCCAATCATAACGTGGAAGGATGCACAGAAACTATTGCTGGATGGAAATTATTTTACAACAGTTCCTGATGAATATTTGCAAAATGGAAAGATTTCTAAAAACCAAGTGAAAAAGATTGAACTTATTTATCGCACTGGAAATATAAATAAAGTGTTTATGCCATATTATCGATTTTATGTAGAACTGCCAGAAATCGAAGAAATAGAATTGGCAAAAGGTTTAAAGATGTATGGTATATATTATGTGCCAGCAGTTTATGAGGGATATCTGAAATTTTAATCCTATTTTGAAAGCATTAAGGCAGATGATCTTATGACCATTCTTTGCAAACATCGATCCATGCCTGATAGCCTGAATAGGTTTCTAATTCTTGAATCGTAAGTCCGATCGCACTGTTGCTGCTTCCACATGCAGGATATACAATATCAAAGCGTCGCAGCGATTCATCCAGATACACTTTAATACCGTCATTGATTGCAAATGGACATACGCCGCCTACACCATGGCCGATGACAGTTTCGACTTCATCAAAACTAAGCATTTTGGCTTTTTTGACAAATTGTGCGCGATACTTCTTGTTGTCAATTTTAGCATCCCCTGCTGTGATGATCAGGATTGGCTGTTCGCCTACCCAAAAAGATAATGTTTTTGCAATCTTAGCGGGTTCGCATCCGACCGCATGTGCAGCAAGTTCTACGGTTGCACTAGATTCATCAAATTCTAAAATGCGAGAATCCATATGATATTGTTTAAAATAAGCTTTTACTTTATCTATTGACATACATTTTCCTTCTTTCTGAAACAATCTAAAATGTATTATACAGGAAATTTGACAAATGTGTTATAATATTTGCCGGGTAAAGAAAAAACAGGAGGAAGGCAATGAAAAACAAAAAATGGTTAAGCGTTGCACTGGTAGTTATATTGATCGCTGGCTTTGCATTTGTTTATGAAAAGTTCAGTGAAAAGCCAGTAGAAGGAAGTAAAAAAATCTCGATTGAAGTCATTAATGAGGCAGATGAGTCAAAGTTATATGAATTAAAAACAGATGCAGAATATTTAAGACAGGCGATGGAAGAGGCCGAAGGGTTAGAATTCACCGGATATGAAGGTGAATTTGGAATGGTAATCGAGACGGTGAACGGAGAGAGAGCCGTATTTGATCAAGACAATGCATACTGGAGCTTTGTTGTGAATGGAGAATATTGTAATTATGGAATTGATACACAGCCGGTAGAGGATGGGGATGCATTCCAGATTATTTATACAGAAGCGGAATAAGAGGAAGCATGAAAGAAGGACGTTTTAAACTGACAGTACAGGAGATCACGCTGATCGGAATGATGATCGCTATCATTGAGGTCTGTAAAGTGTTTATGATGAATCTCCCAAACATTGAATTGACCACATTTTGGATCATTATGTTTACATTATATTTTGGAAACAGAATTTTATATGTAATTCCAGCATTTATTTTGATCGAAGGGATAATGTTTGGATTCGGAATGTGGTGGGTCATGTACTTATATTTGTGGCCGCTTTTGGCGTTGGTTACATGGCTTTTTCGTAAGTCAGATTCTGTATGGACATGGGCAGTGATTTCAGGAGTATTTGGTCTTTTCTTTGGATTTTTTGGTGCCTTTCCGTATATTGCCACAAGCGGAATCTACGGTGCAGTTAGCTGGTGGATTTCGGGGATTCCATGGGATATCACCCATTGTATCGGGAATTTTGTGTTGATGATGATACTGTATCATCCAGTGAAACATGTGATGAAAAAAGTAAATTATATATTAATCACCTAATGTTATAAAACCGCTTCATTAGGTGATTTTTTTATGTTATAATCAGTTGAGTTATAAAGGAATTTAGAGGAAAGAGATGAATTTTGTGACAAAAGAGAAAAACAAGAAATACGCAATGGATATGTGTGAAGGACCCATTTTGAAGAAGATGCTTCTGTTTGCATTGCCGCTTATGGCGTCCAGCTTACTTCAATTGCTTTTTAATGCAGCAGACATCATTGTAGTAGGGCGTTTCGCAGGAGATACTTCGCTTGCAGCAGTTGGTTCTACAACTTCGATCATTAACCTATTGGTAAATCTGTTTATTGGATTATCTGTAGGGGCAAATGTATTAGTAGCAAGATTTTTCGGCGCAAAGCGAGAGAAGGACTTATCAGCAACAGTACATACCGCAATGACGATCAGTATTATCAGTGGGATTATTTTGACTGTTATTGGTGTGTCTGGGGCGAAAGTGATCCTTACCTTGATGCAGACACCAGAGGATGTGTTGTCATTGGCAGTGGTCTATCTGAGAACCTATTTTCTTGGAATGACAGCAATGATGATCTACAATTTTGGGGCTGCGATTTTAAGAGCGGTAGGGGATACTAAAAGACCATTATACTTTTTGATGATTGCAGGTGTGATCAATGTCTCGTTTAACCTGGTATTTGTAATTCTATTTCACTGGGGTGTTTTTGGTGTAGGGTTGGCAACCACGATTTCCCAGATCGTATCCGCGACATTTGTCGTTCGATGCCTGTTAAAAGAACAGGGTGGAATTCAGTTACAACCGAAGAAACTGAGAGTTCATAAAGAAATATTACTGAAAATATTGCAGATCGGTCTTCCGGCAGGATTTCAGGGTATTTTGTTTTCGCTTTCAAATGTGTTTATTCAGTCGTCAGTCAATTCGTTTGGAGCGACTGTAGTAGCCGGCAATTCGGCGGCGGCAAATATTGAAGGATTTATCTATGTTTCAACAAATGCGTTCCATCAGGCTGCAGTTTCATTTACCAGCCAGAATTATGGAGCAAAGAAATATGACAGAATCAATCGTATTTTGTTTGTTGCACAGGGATGTACGATTGTAATGGGTACGATATTTGGTGTGGGTGCTGTCCTTATGGGCCCAGTACTGTTGTCTCTATATACAACAAGTGAAGCTGTTATGGAGGCAGGGATGCTGAGACTCCGTATGATCGGTGCAACTTATGCACTTTGTGGTGTGATGGATACGATGGTTGGTTCACTTCGTGGTATGGGATATTCTGTGGTTCCGATGATCTTTTCGTTGCTGGGAGCATGTGCGACCAGAATCCTCTGGCTTGCAACTGTATTTCAGATAGATGCATTCCATACTATTGAGACAGTGTATATTATCTATCCAATTAGCTGGATCATTACTTCGATAGCACACATTATTACATATATTGTAATTCGAAAGCGATTCGAAAAACATTAAGGAAAGAGAGATGAAAAAATCTCTCTTTTCTTGTCACCATTTCGAAAAAGATTACATCTAATTTATTAGAAGGAAAGGAAGAGGGGGAACATGGTCTTTAGTAGTCTGGAATTTATTTTTATATTTCTGCCAATATTTTTATTTTTATATTACATTGCTCCATACAAGATAAAGAATCTTATTATTTTGATAGGAAGCATTATATTTTATGCGTGGGGATCCATTGAGTATCCAGCATATATTGCTTATTTTTGTATGGCAATTGTAATGAACTATTTGATTGGAAGATGCATGCGATGGAATAAGCGCTTAAAAAATATGCTGCTCATAATCGCATTGAGCTATAATCTGCTTCCGTTGATATTGTTTAAAGTGTATATTGGCAAAGTGGTGCTGCCTGTTGGAATCAGTTTCTTTACATTTCAGAATCTGTCATATGTGCTGGATGTATATTTTGATAAAAGTAAGTCTGAAAAATCACTGATAAATTATGGCGCATATATTAGTATGTTTCCGCAGTTGATCGCGGGACCGATCATTACATATCATGACATTTCTAAGCAGCTGAGAAAAAGAAAGTACAGTATCCAAAGAATCCGGGCAGGATTGAAATATTTTGTTTTGGGACTGGGCGCCAAAGTATTGATTGCAAATCGAATCGGTGGACTGTGGAATGATATTTATATGATCGGATATGAAAGTATTTCAACACCGCTGGCCTGGATGGGAATCATTGCATATTGTCTTCAATTATATTTTGATTTCTGGGGCTATTCACTTATGGCAATCGGAATGGGAAGAATGCTTGGTTTTTCTTTCCCGATCAACTTTGATGCACCGTATCGTTCTGTAAGTATGAGTGAATTTTACAGACGCTGGCATATGACGCTTGGTAACTGGTTTAAAGAATATGTCTATTTCCCTTTGGGAGGAAGCAGATGTGCAAAAGGAAGAACGGTGTTCAATCTGTTCGTCGTATGGCTTCTTACAGCATTGTGGCATGGAATTGACTGGAACTTTATTTTATGGGGACTGGGAATCTGCTTTTTGATCGTAAATGAAAAATTGTGGCTTGGGAAATGGCTTCAAAAATATCGAGTTGTAGGACATGTTTATGTTCTTTCCGTAGTTCCGATCATGTGGCTGACGTTTGTGATGACAGAATGGAATGATTATGTGATATACCTTACAAAGCTGTTTCCATTTATAGGGGAAAAGGGAAGCGTGTTGTTTGCACAAGACTACCTCAAATATCTTCAGATTTACTGGCCGTTCTTTTTGGCAGGATTTTTCTTCTTAACCGGAACTTCAGAAAAATTGCTGAAAAAATATCACAATCATATTGTAGTGAAAGTGTTTATGGTATTAATTTTCGGCTTGTCTGTTTATTGCATGTATCGTGGAATGAACGACCCATTTTTATACTTTAGATTTTAAGGGGAGGTATGACTGATGAGAAAGAAATATCAATTGATTTTGATTTTCGTACTCTTTATAGCTACAGCAGGGATGCTGGGAATGGTTTTTAAAGGGCAGTTGTCAGAAAGAAAAGAGGAAAAAGTAGAAAATGTACAAAAGGATCCTGTATCAACTGAACCAGAGGAACAGGAGAATACGGAACCGGTAACAGAAACCGTAGAAAATGTAGATGAAGCAGAAAAGGACGAAGAAGAGGTAAGTATATTTACATACAGCGATCCGGCTTATTTTGATGATGCACTTTTTATAGGAGATTCACGTACAGTGGGTCTGTATGAATACGGTACCTTAAAAAATGCAGATTATTTTGCAACAACAGGGATGAGTGTTTATGAAGTGTGGGAAGAGAAAGTGTCAGTCGAAAAGGTAGGAAGAATGACATTGAAAGAACTGCTGCATGCAAAATCGTATTCAAAGATTTATATCATGCTTGGAATCAATGAATTAGGATACGAATTTGAGAAAACTGTGCAGACATATAAAGATAGTGTTTCAGAATTGCAGAAGCTGATGCCGGAAGCCTATATATTCATATGTGCAAATCTTCATGTAGGCAAAGAACGTTCCGATTCTGACGATGTGTTCAATAATAAGAATATTGACAGGTTTAATCAAAGAATCAAAGAATTTGCGGATAATGAGTCCATTTTTTATATCGATGTAAATCAGAAATTCGATGATGAAAATGGAAATCTGAAAAAAGAATGTTCAAATGATAGTGTACATGTACAAGCGAAATATTATGCAGAATGGTGTGCATGGCTTTGTGAAAATACGGTTCAGAGAGGATAGACATAAGGATGACAATAGACAAAGCATGGTTTTGCGAGCAGATACATATGCACCAGAGTGAGATGTATCGAATTGCCTACCGGATTTTGCAGAATAAAGAAGATACAGATGATGCAGTACAGGAGACGCTCTATCGTGCTTATACAAATCTGGAAAGTATTCGAAAACCAGAATATTTTAAGACATGGATCATAAGAATTTTAATGAATACATCCTATGAGATTTTAAAAAAGAAAAAATATAATCTGAATATAGATGATTATACAGAAATGATTGGGGAGTCGGAAGATATTACAACATCTGTGATGATGGAAAAAGCGATTGCAGGATTGGAAGAGAATTATAGAAATGTAATCATTTTATATTATTATGAGGATTTTTCTGTCAAGGAGATTAGCAAAATTTTAAATTTGTCTGTTATGAATGTGAAACAACGATTGTCTCGTTCAAGAAAGATGTTGAAAGAGATTCTTTCTGAAAGGGGGAAGAAAATCTAAATGTCAGGAGAGGATAAGAAAATAAAAGCCATTTTGCAAAAGGAAGTGGTTGAGATGTCCGCTGACTCGGCAAAGAAGATTGAGAATTTATTAGAAAATCTTCCTGAAAAAGAGATACAGATGAATTGTTCAATGAAAAATTGTTGGCATTGGAGGATTGTTTTGGCGTTATGCGTTGTTGTGTTTCTATTACCCAATCTGGATTCATCTATTGCATACGCCATGTACGATATTCCGCTGATTGGACATTTTTTTGAAGTAATTACGATTCGAAAGTACGAGTATCATGACAGTTATCATGAAGCGGAGATTTCAATACCAGAAATTGTTGAGTCAGATGAGCATTCCGAAGGAATGAAAGAAATCAATGAGGATAGTAAGATATTGATTACAAAGATTATCGATCAATTTGAGGAAACGATTACGGAGGATAATTATATAGCAACTTATGTGGATTATGAAGTTGTGACAGATTCCGAAGACTGGTTTACATTGAAATTAAGTGTCTCAGAGGTTGCAGGAAGCAGTGATCAGTATTTTAAATTTTATCATATTGATAAGCAGAGCGGGAAAGCAGTGGAATTGTGTGATCTGTTTCAGGATAAAGCGTATATTGATGCAATCAGCGAAAATATTCGGATACAGATGGTGAAGCAGATGGAGGAATCAGAAGATGATACCGTTGTTTATTGGACTGAAACAATATGCGAAGACGAAAACCTGTTTTATGAGATAGAGCCAAACCAGAATTTTTATTTTAATACACAGAATGAACTTGTGATCGTATTTGATAAGTATGTGGTAGGTCCAGGTTCCATGGGGTGTCCGGAGTTTATAATTCCATATGAAATATACGGGGAGTATTTGAAAGAGGCTGATTTTTAAGCCTCTTTTTTTGATGGTTGACAATCAGGGGGCAGACAGTATAACATGAAAGGAGTGTTAGAATGAATCGAGGAAGCAAAGATGAAAATCCAGTTGAATTATACGGAAAGAGGTTTTGGAGAGCCGCTTATTTTACTGCATGGGAACGGGGAGAGTCTGGAGTATTTTGAGAATCAGATTGAGTATTTCTGGACGGACTACCATGTGATCGCAATTGACACGAGAGGACATGGAAAGTCACCGCGCGGCGACAGACCGTTTACAATCCGTCAGTTCGCAGAAGATTTGAAGGAGTTTATGGATCGTCACAAAATCGAAAAGGCAAATATTCTGGGATTTTCGGATGGCGGTAATATTGCGCTTTGTTTTGCTTTGAAATATCCGGAGAGAGTGAAACGACTGATTTTAAATGGAGCCAATCTATATTCAGAAGGAGTGAAGGCTTCTGTACAACTTCCAATTATCGCAGGATACAAAATTGCTTCTTTATTTGCCAAAAAAGATCCAAAGACTTTGAAAAATGCAGAGATGCTTGGACTTATGGTGAATGATCCATGCATCGACCCTACAGAACTTGGGCGTCTGATGATGCCGACTCTGGTAATTGCAGGAACAAAAGATATGATCAAAGATAAGCATACCCATCTGATTTTTGACAATCTTCCAAATGCAAAACTTGTATTGTTAGAGGGCGATCATTTCATTGCAAATAAAAATGCGGAGGCATTTAATAGAGAGGTGGAGCGATTCCTGAGATTGTAGCGGAAGATTGGGTTGACATACATACTTATCTGGATTTATTCTAAAATGTAACGGGAATTACTTACCAAAGTAAAAGCATTAAGAAAGGAAATATGTATTAGGTAACAAATATGAACAAATACAATACGAAAAAGACATATTTAGAAGCAATCGGACTCTTTCTCTGGGTAGGAAGTTTACTGAGTCTGTTCCTGGTAGCACATTGGGGAGCAACGGTAGTATCATTGTTTATGTCGAATGTGATCTATATTTTATTGATTCGAAGATGTGCGGAGGAAGAAGGCAGAAACCTAACCGTGACTCGATATGCGTTAGCAGGAATAGGTGCGTTTCTTGCATTGATCTGGTTGTTTACGAAAAATTATAATGTGCTGGTCATTTTACAGATGTTAGAATGTTATGTCGGAATTTTTGAAGTAGTCGTACATTTATTTCAAAAGAAGGATACATGGAAAAAGGGCGGAGACATTTTAGGAAGAGTTGGATTTGTCGGATGGATCGTGATGGCAGTCATCCTTTTAGTGATTTCGATATTTTTCCTGTATATTGCAGTGAATCCACATTCAGTGGCAGCGATGATGCAGGGCGAAGCAGAGAACGTTACAGAAGCGCCGGAAAGCAAGACAGTCCAATTAAACTGCGGCAAATATCTGACAAACGACGTGCAATATTCAGAAAGATATGCAAATGGATATTTTGATGTTTACAGTGCTTCCGAAGATTTTTCAGAAGCGAAGCCAGTATTTATTTACATACACGGTGGATACTGGGTGTATAACGATAAAGCGAGTGAAGATCCAAATGCAGAAGAACTTGCAGGTATCTACAATATGTTCTATCGTCTGGTAGACGAAGGATTTCAGGTGATCTCAGTTAACTTTGCACTGGCACCGGAATATGCTTATCCTACACCAATTCATCAGATGGAAGACCTTGCTTTATTCTTGAAAGAACACGGAGCAGAGTATGGAATTGATGCAGAACGAATCGTATTTGGCGGTGGCGGTTCTGGAGCACAGATTGCAGCTCAGTTCGTAATCACTCAGACAAATGAAGCATATGCAGAAGATCTGCATATTGAACAGATTCTTACAAATGATGAGATCAAAGCAGTTTATATGGGAACAGCACTTTTGAATCCATCAAAGGTAACAGATTCTGATGTGTTCCTTGTAGACTATGTCTTATATCAGATGGCCCGTTCTTATTTTGATGCGGGTTCTATGGAAGAGAGCCCAAGAGCAGCACAGGCAAATATCATTGCAAATGTGACAGAAGATTTTCCGGCTGCTTATATTACAGACGGTAACTATATGACTTATAGCAGTCAGGCAAAGTCATTAGCAAAAAAATTGACGGAACTGGGAGTTACAAACGAGATACTTGATTTCAATCAGGATGAATACGAAGGCGAATTGATCATGCAGGGTTATGACATCATGGAAGGTGAATACGCGGAGATGAATCTTGAGAAGATGACAGCATTTATGAGAGAATATGTTTTAAATGAAAAATAGTTGACATAAAGAAATATATTCGTTATAATACCTAAAGAATTAATAAGAATGAAGGGAGATGTTTGTTTGTCAATTGTTGTAAATATGGAGATCAGATAATAAAATAGCTGAGACAGCTAAATTCCTGCTGGGAGTCTGTCTATTTATCCATTTTGCAATATGCTTCACAAACATGAACCCAAGAATATGAGTTATGATGCATGGCTAAATGCCATGCATTTTTTGTTTCACAGGAAATTTTCTGTGCGTTTATTCCTGTAAAATAAACTGTATGTCGTAGTGAATCTTGTTGTAAGATCACTGCGATTTTTTTGTTTGAAAGAAAAAAAGACTGCGTAAGCGTGTAGTAAAAATAAAATTTTTAATAGCAGATTTCTTGCAATGAAAAAGAATAGGAGAGAAAAAGAGTATGGAAAGAATTATAAAATCAATGACAAAAGAATACGAAATGAAGGCATTAGATATGGTGCAGACAGTGTTTACTGAATATTCAGATGCAGAGGAAGGAAGTCTGGTACGAAGCCTGGTAGAAGAAATCCGAAGCAAACGTTTTTATGTTCCGGAATTGGAGCTGATTATGGTAAATGAGGAAGATGAGATCATAGGATATGTTATGTTTTCAAGATTCCACCTGCAGGGAAAATATGAAGATGAACTATTGTTGTTATCGCCGGCAGCAGTAAAAACTGAGCTGCAAAGACAACACATTTCCAAAGAATTGATCGAGTATGGATTTGAAAAAGCAAAGGAAATGGGATATAAGGTAGTGCTCGTAGAAGGCAATCCAAGCAATTATCGCTCAAGAGGATTTAAGACATCTGCAGATTATGGGATTTATGCAGATGAATCGGTAGGCTTGCCGACAGTAGAGTGTCTGATGGTGAAGGAATTGGAAGAAAATGCATTAAAAGAAATCAAAGGTATTGTAAGTTATAGCGACTATGAATGTCTTAGATAATAGGAGAAAAAATGAGTAAAGCTGAACAAATATTAGAATTTCATAAAATAAAAGAACAATGGGCAGCATTGGCACTGACAGATGCTGCGAAAGAAAAGATAAAAAATACAGAAATCTGTTTGTCGGAAGATGAACTGAGTGTGTTATTAAGACATACTACAGAAGCCAAAAAGATGATGGAAAAGTGCGGAATGCCTCCGCTTGTGTCATTTAAAGGGATTGCCGAGATCATGCGGGCTGCGGAAAAAGAATGTTGTCTGACTGCTGAGCAGCTGGAAATGGTTGCAGGCAGTCTGACAGCGATCCGAAGATTAAAAGACTATTTGAATCGCTGTAAAATGTATGATATTTCGTTGGCATATTATGAAGAAAACCTGGATTCATGTGATGAAGTACGTGAGATGATCGGACAACAGATACGCAATGGAAGGGTAGATGACCATGCTTCTGGTGTACTATTTTCTATCCGAAAAGAATTGATCACAGAAGATGAAAAAATGCACGAGAAAGTGAATCAGATCATGCGTACAAATAAAAATTATCTGGCGGATTCTTTTGCTACGATGAGAAATGGACATATCTGCATCCCGGTGAAACGAGAATACCGTTTTAAAATAAATGGCAGTGCGCTGGATAAATCTTCAACAGGCAGTACGATTTTTGTAGAACCGGCTTCGGTAGCAAAGCACTATGAAAACATTCAGTTGCTTCGTATCGATGAGGAAAATGAAGAGATGCGTATCCGATATACATTGACTGCAATGGTACTGGAGGTATTGGAAGCTATCATGGAAAACATCCGTGTGGTAGAAAAGCTGGACTATGATTTTTCAAAAGGGAAACTCAGCTTTGAATACGACGGAATGGAGCCTCAAATTAACACAGAGCGAAGAATTCGTTTAAAGGATGCACGGCATCCGTTTTTGGATAAGAATTCCTGTGTGCCGTTAACATTTGAAATCGGGGAGGGTGTTCACGGTATCATTATCACGGGTCCTAATACAGGTGGAAAAACAGTAACGATTAAAACAGTGGCATTATGTTGCATGATGGCACAGTGCGGTCTTCATGTTCCATGCGAAGTGGCAGATATTTGTATGAATTCAAATTTCCTGTGTGATATAGGAGATGGGCAGAATCTGTCAGAAAATCTTTCTACCTTTTCAGCGCATTTGAAAAATATTTTGCAGATACTGGATCAGGTGAATCAGGAAAGTCTGGTTATTTTGGACGAATTGGGTTCTGGAACAGATCCGACGGAAGGGATGGGAATTGCAATCGCAGTTCTGGAAGAATTAAAGAAAAGCGGAGCACTTTATCTCGTGACCACGCATTATCCGGAGATCAAACAATATGCGAAAGAAGAACCATTGATTCTGAACGCAAGAATGGATTTTGATAAGGAAAACTTAAAGCCGCTGTATCGACTGATCATCGGTGAATCAGGAGAAAGCTGTGCGTTTGCAATTGCAAAACGACTTGGAATGTCGGATGAGATGTTGAACAGAGCCTCTGTGGCAGCATATGGAACAAGGATGTTTTCTGATGCAGAACAGGACAGGATTCAGAAAAAGAAGAGTGGGCCAAAAGTGAAAAAACATAAGACTGCAAAAACTTCTATACAGGAACGTGTGACGCAGTTCAATCTGGGTGACAGTGTTATGGTTTATCCGGAGAGAAAGATTGGAATTGTCTGTCAGACTACCAATGAAAAAGGAGTCCTGCGCGTGCAGATGAAAGACAAGAAGATTTGGATCAATCATAAACGAGTGAAGCTGCATGTACCGGCAGCAGAGTTATACCCGGAAGATTATGATTTTTCGATCATATTTGATACTGTAGAAGTTCGAAAAATGAGACACGATATGGAACGAAAATATGTGGAAGGAGAGCTGCATTATGATATAGAATAGAAATAAAGTTTCTGTTCATATTGCAATTCCTGTGCTATATTTCGTATAATGGTAGAAAATTTCGAAGGAAGAGTTGACATGGAAGAACATCGTGTGAGAATCCGTGATATTGCGGAAGAATTAGGATTAAGTACAGCCACAGTATCCAATGTTTTGCATGGAAAGACAAAGAAAATATCGGATGAGACAGTGAAGCGTGTACAGGCATTATTGGAAGAAAGGGAATATGTACCAAGTATGGCTGGAATTCTGCTTGCTCAGAATGCATCAAAGATCATTGGAGTCGTGATCAACGATCATGAGAAGTATGAAAACCATACGCTTGAGGACGTGTTTATTGCTTCTTCTTTAAATTATTTATCTACAGAAATTGAAAAGAACGGTCTGTTTATGATGGTCAAGAAGATCACTGACATTGAAGAAATCATCAAGTTTGCTTCTATGTGGAACATGGATGGACTTGTTGTGATCGGATTCTGCAATCAGGATTACAAATACTTGAGAGACCATATGCGGATTCCATTTGTAATATATGATGGTTATTGTGAAAAGCCAGAGCGTATCTTTAATATTACGATCGACAATTTTGATGGTGGATTTCAAATGGGAAAATTGTTAAAAGAAAATGGACATAAGCGTGCCCTCTGTATTTCTGATAATGATATCTGTGTAGATAAAGAACGATATGATGGTTTTTGTGCCGGATTCGGGGAAGAGACTCCGGAACTTTTGATCATACCAATGAGAAAAGCGGAAAGATGGCAGTTTTATCAGGAAAATCTGATAAAATTGCAAGAAGTAACGGCGATTTTCGCAGTTTCTGATTATTATGCCATTGACCTGATGCATTTTCTGAAGGAACACAAAATAGCTGTCCCGGAACAGATTTCCATTGCTGGATTTGATGATATTCCAATGTGTGAACAAGTGACACCTACACTTACCTCGGTAAGACAAGATGGAGCCCTTCGCGCAAAGATCGCGATTGAAAAGCTGAAAGAAATGAAGGAACACAAAAATATGGATTCAACGATCATGCTTCCAGTGACGTTGGTAGAAAGAGCAAGTACCAAAAGAAATTAGTAAAAAGACTGAATTTGTGAATTAGTCACAAATTTGGTCTTTTAATTTTGTGAGGGGTTATGCGTTTAACCTTTGAAATGCAATAAGGGGAGAGATAAAATAAGGCTATAAAATTTACCTGGAGGTAAAGTCATGAAGAAAGAACAGAGTTTTTTAAAAATGGTATGTAATCTTGCAATTCCAGTTGCAATTCAATCTATGCTGCAGTCATCTTTTAGTATTGTAGACCAGATTATGATTGGGCAGCTTGGCAGTGTAAGTGTAGCAGGAGTTGGTCTGGCCGGAAAGTTTTCTTCGATTTTTTCTGTAGTTGTTTCTGCAATCGGAGCAGTAGCCGGAATCATGATTTCCCAATATATGGGGCAAGAAAATAAAAAAGAAATCAAACGCAGTTTTTATTTGAATCTTTGGATCGCACTTGGACTCGCAATTGCATTTACTGGTGTATGCGCGCTATTCCCAGAAAAAATCATGGGTATTTACACCAGAGATGAAGAGACATTGCGTGCTTCTGCGGAATATCTGAGAATCATTGCAGGTACATTCCTTCCAATTGCAGGTGCAACGATGCTGTTGACCATGTTCCGATGCATGGAAAAGGCGCAGCTTCCATTGTATGCAAGTATTGCTGCAGCAATCTTAAATACGGGACTGAATTACGTGTTTATATTTGGAAAATTTGGATTTGATCCAATGGGAGCAAACGGTGCAGCTATTGCCACATTGATTTCACAGTTTGCGAATTTCCTGGTTATGTTTATCATGATCTTCAAATATGGAGAATATCTCAAAAAGAATCAGAACGAGAATACAGATATATCTCGATTTAATTGGAGACAATATGCTGAGATGCTGTTCCCAATCCTTATCTGTGAGTTTATGTGGAGTCTCGGAGAAAATGTATACGCAGCGATTTATGGACATATCGGAACAGAATCGAGTGCAGCCATGACATTGATCAATCCAATTCAAGGGCTTATGATCGGAGCACTTTGTGGTTTGTCACAGGCGGCAAGCGTTATCATTGGTAAAATGCTCGGAAATAAAGAATATGACGATGCTTATGAAGCAGCAAAGAAACTGATCTTATATGGAGTTGTAGGTTCTGTGATCTTATCGGTTGTCATAGTTCTGACTAGTGGATATTATGTTGAGATTTATCAGGTAGAAGAATCCGTAAAAATCCTGACAAGACAAATTTTATTTGCATATGCATTGGTTGCTCCATTTAAAGTACTTAACATGATCGTTGGTGGAGGAATCATCCGAAGCGGAGGAAAAACAAAATATGTAATGTACATCGACATAATTGGAACATGGGTATTTGGTGTACCACTTGGTCTGGTTTCTGCATTTGTTTTCAAATTTTCAGTACCATATGTTTACTTTATCCTTTCTCTGGAAGAATGTATCAGATTTGGAATTTCGATGGTTGTATTGCGCAGAAAGAACTGGATGCAAAGTTTAGAAGCAAATTAATTTTTAAATAACGCAGCGTTACATATTGCTTGTGACGCTGCGTTATGTTGTAATATGAGTAATGTTAGGAGGTGAGAGCTATGTCAAAATACACGACAGGAGAAATTGCAAAGCTGTGCGGCGTTTCAGTAAGAACAGTTCAGTATTATGACAGCCGTAATATTTTAGCACCAAGTGAATTGAGCGAGGGCGGACGGCGATTATATTCAGAAGATGATTTGAGAAAGCTGAAAATCATTTGTTTCTTGAGAAACGTAGGTCTTCCCATCAACAGTATCTCGGAGTTGTTAAATGAAGAACATCCTGAGAATGTAATTTCCATCATTTTAGAGCAGCAGGAAGATTTGCTGCGCGATGAGATCGCAGAACGAAAAGCAAAACTGGAAACATTAGAAGTGTTGATGAAAGAAGTAAGTAAAGTGGAACAGTTCTCAGTTGAATCTATCGGTGATATAGCTTACAAAATGGAAAATAAGAAAAAACTGCGAAACATCAGAGGAAGAGTGGTCGTCGTGGGTGTTGTTATGGATATCATTGAATGGGTAACGCTTATTATCTGGATCATAAAAGGAATCTGGCAGCCATTTGTAATTGGGATGATACTGGTTGTAATCATGGGAGTTTGGATTTCGAAGTATTATCATGATCGGGTTGCGTATATCTGTCCTAACTGTCATAGAGTTTTTAGACCGACATTTAAAGAAAATATCTTCGCAAAACACACTGCTGCCGCCAGAAAACTGACTTGTGTGGAGTGCGGTTATAAAGGATTTTGTGTAGAAACCTATAACAATGATCTTTAGGAAAAGGAATAGATAAATTCAACTTTAACAAATTGAATAAGAGGGAGAAAAATGATATGATTTGAACATGTAGCATCGGTTACATGTTCTTTTTTATACATTTGTTTTGGGAGGGAAAGAATCATGGAAAATTATTCACAATTTTTAGAGCGAATCAATTCATTTGAGAAGAAGGAGACCGATTTCGGAAATGCCTATGTCGGAACCAATTCTGCATTGGCATTAAAGGTAAAAGAGGATAATACGTTTGCAGATTTTTATGGAGATACAGTGGTATTTAATCTGGATGAAGGGACAAAAGAAAAAATTCATGATTATGTGAAAAGAATACGTGAATGTGCAACGGAATGTTTCTGTGAAGAACTGGATTCACATACATACCATATGACGCTTCATGACCTTAGTAATTCACCACAGCTTTGGCATATTTCAGACGAAGTATTTCGAAATGAGATAAAACTGATCGAGTGTTTGAAAGAAAAGAAAGTAATACCTCAAATGATTCGGATGCAAACAAAATGTGTATTTAACATGGTACATGCAAGTCTGGTATTAGGGCTGTATCCGGTTGACGAAAAAGAATATGAGAAACTGATGAATCTGTATAAGATTGTAGACGATGTGAAGCAACTGAACTATCCATTAACTCCGCACATCACATTGGCATATTATAATCGATATGGGTTTAATGTGGATTCTGCTAAAAAGTTGGAGGCAGTGATCCGGGAGTTAAATGAAAGAGATTCATTTAAGATTGTATTAGATACAAAAAATCTTTATTATCAGAAGTTTACAAGTATGAATCAATATACTGATATTGTATGTTTGGAAAATGTTTAGAAGGATGGAAACGGTGTTTATGAACAGAGGGGAAAAAGTGGCAATCGTGTGCTGCTCAAATGGCCAAAAACCAGAGTATAAAAACCGGATCGAAGAGTTAAAAGAGACACTGGAAAGAATCGGCCTGGCACCAGTATTTGGAGAATATATTTTTGCGAAGCAAAATTGTTTTAGTGGAACGGCAAAAGAACGGGCAGAGAGTCTGATGAATTTTTACAAGGATGAAGAGATTAAGATGATCTGTGATATTTCTGGCGGGGATCTTGCCAATGAAATACTTCCTTATCTGGATTTCGAAGTGATTGCAGAATCAGGAAAAGTATTTTGGGGATACAGTGATCTGACGACGATTCTCAATTCTATTTACACAAAGACTGGAAATGTGTCTGTTTTGTATCAGATTCGAAATATGATTTATAGTGATGCGAAGCGACAGATTTTACATTTTCAAAATACCGTTTTGGACGGGAAAAATGATCTGTTTGATATTGAATATGACTTTATTCAAGGGACGAAGATGAGCGGGATTGTCGTTGGAGGCAATATTCGCTGTCTTTTGAAGCTTGCCGGAACGGAGTTCTGGCCGGATATGGAAGGAAAAATCTTGCTTTTGGAAAGCTACAGTGGATTAGTACCGCAAATGGTCACTTTTTTAAGTCAGCTTAAATTGATGGATGTTTTTGAAAAAATCAGCGGTATTTTACTTGGAACATATACCGAGATGGAAAATACAGGTTGTGTGCCGCATATGAAAGAATTGATTTTGAACTATGTAGATCCAAATTTACCGATCGCGTATACAAAAGAAATCGGGCATGGTGTGGACGCAAAAGCAATCAGAATCGGGGAATATTATGAGTTTTAGAACATGTATCGAGAAAAAGAATCCAATATTGATGGAAGGTGCTCTTGGAGAGCGTTTGAAACGGGAGTATGGCTTGCAGTTTGATGAGTATGTTGCGATGGCAAAACTGATATATGATGAAAAAGGTGCCAAAGCTCTGACTGAAATCTGGGAGGAATACATTGCGGTTGCAAAGAAATATAAGCTGCCATTTCTAGCGACGACTCCGACAAGGAGGGCAAATCAGGAGCGTGTAAAGCTGGCAGAGTGTACAGCGTCTGTAATTGAGGACAATGTGCGATTTCTTAGAAAGATTCAGCAAAGCAGTGGGATCGAGATGTATGTTGGCGGTCTTATGGGATGCAAAGGCGACGCATATACAGGAGAAGGCGCGCTTTCTGAGGAGGAGGCGCGGCAATTTCACAGATGGCAGGCGAACTGTTTTCAACGAGCTGGAGCAGATTTCTTATATGCAGGGATTATGCCGACACTGCCGGAAGCAGCAGGGATGGCAAAAGCGATGGAAGAGACAGCTTTGCCTTATGTGATCAGTTTTACGATTCAGGAAGACGGGAAATTGATTGATGGAACAACAATTGCAGATGCAATTCGATATATTGACTGTGTTACTAGGGTAAATCCTGTGTTCTATATGACAAATTGTGTGCATCCGGGCATTGTTTATAAAGCACTTTCAAAAGATTTTAATCAAAATGAGCTTGTCAGAAAGCGGTTTTTAGGAATTCAGGCAAATACTTCACCACTTTCTTATGCAGAACTGGATGGAGCAAAAGAATTACATTGTTCGGAACCAGAGGAACTTTCAGAAGAGATGCTGCGTCTTTGTGAGATCAGCAAGATGAAAGTGTTTGGCGGATGCTGCGGAACAGACAATCGTCATATGGAATGTATTGCGAAAAAACTGGTACAAAGATAAAAGGAGACAATAAGTATGGAGAAATTAAAGGAAATTAAAAAATATGCAATCATCTCAATCAGTGTAGGACTCATATTTGGAGTAGTAAAATATTTTCAAAATGATGTGGTGAATATTGCAGAGATTTTAAAGAGCACAGGAGTTCTGTTTGTAGTTCTTTGCGTGATGGGAATTCTGATTGTGCCAATTTCTAGAAAAGTAATGGGATTTAAGAAAGATGGAACGAGACCAGAGTAGGAAGATGAAGCATATTAAAATTATCGGGGACAGTTTATCGGCAGGAGCAGGCAGTTCTCTAAGTTATAAGAGTGATGAAGTTATATTTAAAGACAATGGAGCAGCGTACCACAAGCTTATATCACCGAACGGCTGGGGAAGTTTGCTGGAGAGATATTTAAAGCAAAAAGACAAGACGTATACAGTCAGCAACAAAGGTTGCTGCGGAGCATATTCGTACCAGATTGACAGGTTTTTAGACCTTCTTGTGAGTGAAGAGGATCAATGCATTTTTTTACTTATGGGTGCGAATGACCGTAAACGAATCAATGGTATGGATGAGCTAAGAAGAAATAGTACGAGTGTGATCACCAGACTAAAAGATATGGGAAAAGAAGTGATACTTCTCACGCCGAATCCATCTACATACCAGAACGAGCATAGGGAAAACCGAATTTATCATACAGATGAGGTTGTAGAGATTTTAAGGGATACAGCGAGAAGAAATCATATTCTATTGATAGACAATTACAAACTTATTTTAGATTATCTTGAAGAAACTGGTTTTGCGATTGAAGATATTATGAAGGAAGAGGGCTGTAAAAGCGATGGACTTCATCCACCGGATCGGGTGCAAAGAATGATTTTTGAACATATTGTAAAAGAATTGAGGTTGTGATTAGGATGATATATTTACCAGAAGAAATACAGAAACGGATCGCAGAACAGGAGTATGCAATTGATGAAATTGGCATGTCTGATTCAACGGTAATCATGTTTGAAGACAGTGTCCTGAAAATTCAATCAGAGACGTTGGAAACGCAGGGAGAGATTAAGATGCTTCAGTGGCTGGAGGGGAAACTTCCAGTACCAAAAGTGTTAAGCCATGTGACTGAAAATGGAAAAAGTTATCTTTTGATGTCAAGGATGGATGGGCAGATGGCCTGCGAAGAAAAGTATCTGGAGAATCCAAAACTGCTTGCATCTGTTTTGGCTCAGAGTATGAAGAAATTATGGGAAATAGATGTTACAACATGCCCTGTGAGAATGGATTTGGATGTAAAACTTAGAATGGCACGTGAAAACATTAAAAATGGGTTGGTAGATATGGATAATGTAGAACCGGATACTTTTGGGGAAAATGGTTTTAAAGGACCAGATGAATTGCTGCAATGGTTGGTTGCAAATAAACCAGAAGAAGAACTGGTGCTTTCACATGGTGATTATTGCCTTCCCAATATTTTTATAAAAGAGGAAGCGTTGGCGGGATATATTGATCTTGGCAGAATGGGAATTGCTGATAAATGGGTGGATATTGCAATCTGTTATCGCAGTTTACTCCACAATTACGCAGGGAAATATACAGGAAAGGTATATGACGGGGTTGATTCAAATCTGTTGTTTGAAGAACTTGGAATTGAGCCGGACTGGAACAAAATCAGATATTATATTTTGCTAGATGAATTATTTTAAGAAGAAAATAAACAGCCACAAGAGTATGTTTGTGCGGTACTCCTATGGCTGTCTTGATTATGTGTAACGCTTATTTTTGTGCAACGATGAGATAGCGGTGCGTCGTGCCGTCTACAGAACCATGCTGTTCCAAAATGTCCTGAGCTTTCAATAGTTGTTTCAAACAGGTTTCTACAGAAAAAGCAGGGAACTCCCATTCAATGATGCGGGCAAACCACACAAGCGCGCCGATATCATAAAAACGAATCGGCGGAAATGCTTCTTCAGAGCGAAGAATCTGAAATCCTTGCTTCTGGAATGATTCAGTTTGAAATCTCAGGTTTGCATTTGGAAATGGTTGTGGCGTATCTGGCAAAAGCAGTTCGACAAGTTCACGGTCGTTCTCCATTCCAACTTGCTGCGTAATAAAAATTCCGCCTGGCTTTAATACACGATAAAGCTCTGAGACATTGTAATCTCCATGGCGATTGATGATGATATCAAAATGATGATCAGGGAAAGGCATCTGGTTCACATCTTGCATTGGACGAAAATCAATCCCAAGCGGAAGTAGTGTTTTCTCACATAATGCGACATTTGGCGGATAGCCTTCTGTGGCACTTGTCTTAGAATGTGGATGTCCCAGGGACAGAAGAAATTCGCCTCCTCCGGTGTCGATGTCCAACAATCTGTGAGAATCTTTTAAATAAGACTGAATGATTTCTTCATAGTTCCAAGGAAGATTTTCTTCTTCCTCATAACGTGTATGAATGTGTGAAAAATCCCATCCGTGGATGTGCGCAACAGCTTCTTCTGATAACCAATATTCTTTTAATTTGTCTATGTTCATTTCTTTCTACTCCTTTATGCTTATAAAATGTCAAAAAGGTGCAGTCGACTGACAACAGATCTGATTTCTAGATACTCGGTACAATCTGCTGTCAGATTTAAAACTGCACCGAGATGATATCTCGTAGATTTGATCTCATACCATAAAATCCTTTCGAAAGAAGTTATTTTATAATAGAATAATGAAAAGGATGGAAAAATTCAACAGCAAAATGAGGAAAATGAAATGAATGAAAAACAGTGGGATAAAAAATTAAAGATAAAAACAGTCGGAAGAGAGGATTCTCATGCAGATGAATATCACTATCCGTACGAACCAACGCCATATTCTGTCTTAGAGCGATTATGTGAAAGCGGCTATCTGGATCAAAGTAGCGTTGTGGTGGATTATGGCTGCGGGAAAGGCCGAGTTGGCTTTTTCCTGAATTATGTATTAGGCTGTCATACGGTAGGGATAGAATACGATGATCAAATCTACAGACAGGCGAAACAAAATCTTCAGACTTATACTAAGAAGCAAAGTGTGGATTTCGTCTGTATGGATGCAGGGACATATGAGGTAGAACAAGCAGATAGTTTTTACTTCTTTAATCCTTTTTCGGTAGAAGTCTTACGGTCTGTTCTGGGAAAAATCATGGATTCCTATTATCGAGAACCAAGGGATATGCACTTGTTTTTTTATTATCCAAACGATGAATATTTGGCAGAACTGATGACACAGGAGGGATTGATGTTCTGTGATGAGATTGATTGCAGTGACTTATTTGAAGGAGAAAATCAAAGAGAGCGTATTTTGATTTTTGAAATAGAAGGATAAATTTGCGATTGCAATGGAATAGGTTGTGAGATATGATGACAATAAAAAGGTGTAAAGTATTTATAATTCAATAAAGACTTTGCACCTTAGATATTCTTTTATGTAACTATTGTGATAATTTTAAAGATTCTGTATTTACTCCGAAAGATTCTAACTGTGACTTGATAATCCGCTGTCTATATTCCAGTAATCGTTTCGGGTCTTCAGAATCCAACATAATGTCATTGCGTTCAAACTCGTCAAGAAGTTGTTGGATCATTTCTTCTTTGGTCATTGTATCATCGCCCATGTGTGTCACCGCCTTTCGTTGGTAACATTATATCATAGTGCAAAGTCTTTATTCAATTATCATAGTGCGGAATCTGATATAGATTTTGTAATAGTAAATTAGAGTTAGGAGGAAATAAAAATGAATTTGTATCGTCATAAAGTACATTATTATGAAACCGACAGAATGGGAATTACACACCATTCGAATTATATTAGATGGATGGAAGAAGCCAGAATTGATTTTTTAGAACAGATTGGATGGAAGTATGAAAAATTAGAAGAGATGGGAATTATCTCTCCGGTTACAGCGGTTGAGTGTAAGTACAAATCACCTACAACTTTTGCTGATGAGATTTTGATTCAAGTTTCAGTAGAAGAATTGAAGGGAGTGAAACTCAAATTAAAATATGATATGAAGAAAGCAGATGGGACGATCGTTTGTGAAGGACATTCAGAGCATTGTTTTGTGGACAGAGAAGGCAAGATTATTCGTATGCAAAGAGAGTATCCAGATTTCTGCAATACATTGAAAGCATTGGCGGAAATGTAAAAATAAAAGGTGAAAAGTCTTGAAAATTCAATAGACTTTACACCCTAGATTGTATGCTGCAAATTAATATTTTAAGTCATTTGTTGATATACCTAATGCATTTAACTTGGTTTCGGCTACCTTGATTTGGTAATCGAGTTCTTCGTTTTCGCCTTTTTGAGCTTTTTGGATTCGCATTAGATTTACATAATAATCGATATTGATTTGTTTTAATTCGTCTAATGTCATTTGTTCTTCACTCACTTTCTGTCAACTCCTTTTCGATAAATATATAATAATTATATCGAAAAGCATTGAGAGTGTAAAGTCTATTCAATTATCAATGTATAGTGGGTTTGGAAATCTGGACTGAAAAGTCTTGAAAAAATATTGGAAATAAAAAGACTGACGGAAGCAGTCGATAAATGTAGAAAAATTATATCACGTATGAAGAAGAAGTCAAGGAGAAAATGTATTATAGAATGCAATAGAGGGATCAGTTAGCTGAATCCCTCTATTCATGTCCTGGTATCATTTCTTTTCGATAGCGGAGCGGAGATGTTTTGTAGGCAGATTTGAAACTGCGGATAAAGTAACTTACACTAGGGAAACCGGCACGAAGTGCGACTTCCGTAACAGGCAGTTCTGTTGCTTCTAACAATTGTCTTGCAAGTGTCAGACGCAGATGCATTACATAATTTGAAAATGGCAGATGAAAATGTTCTTTAAAGTAACGGGAAAGGTATTTTTCTGAAAGATGGAATTCGTTTGCCATCATCGCCAGAGTCAGTTTTTCCGTATAGTGTTCTTCGATATATTCCAGCATGGCTTTTTGCATGTCGGCATTTCCACCACTATTTGGAAGAAGCATCGTTCCATGCTCATATAAACAGAGAAAAATTTCAAGCAGTAGGATTCTAGTTCGAAGTTGTTTGCTCGGATGATTGCTATCATTTATATAAATGACTTCTTCTAGCAAAGGAATCAGCTTTTCGGATAAAGCAGGGTCATTTACTATATTTTGCAGTAATAATTGATTGCTTCGAAGCGGCTGCAATACTTCCAATTCTAAATTGTCCATGGATTGAAAAGAGATAAACTCCATCGGAAAAAGCAAAGTATAATATTCAACTGATACGTCAGAAGTACCCATTAAATGCAGTTCTCTTGGATTTACGAAATAAATAGAACCATTTGTTCCAATATATTCTGTTTCGTGTATCATAACGCGAAGCAGCCCTTTTTTGATATATATAATCTCCATTTCTTCATGCCAGTGTACTGGTATCTGAAATGCATGTCTGGCACCGTGAATAAAATACTGGTCATATGGATAGGCGCGGGTTCCATGCGGTTTGTTTTCTTTTAATTCTGGAATCATTTAAATCTCCTGCTGTTTTTTACCTTTTTTGTAGCTTTTTATAGCAGTAGTATAACGTAAAGGTGGAAATAATGCAATTTTTGGATGAATAATTGCAAGTTTTTTTGAGATTTATGTAGTAAAATGTTAAAAAACAAAAAAATGGAGACTATTATGGGAGAAAAGAGAAAAAGTGTGGCGCAGTTATTTCCGCCACTATGTTTTGAGATTTTTTTCTACATGCTTGCTGGAATGGTTGATACCTTAATGTTGTCTTCTGTTGGAGATGATGCAGTAGGTGCAGTAGGAACAGCAAATACATATATCAGTATGTTTATTATCATGTTCTCAATTATTTCCTCGGGAATGATCGCGGTAGTTACGCAATATATAGGCGCTAAGAAAGTCGGGATTGCATATCAGGCAAAAAAATTGGGGGCATTATTTAATGGAATCGTAGGGATTGCTTTATCGCTGTTTATGATTTTCTTTTCCAATATTATTCTGGAAGCAGTTGGAGTTGCACCTTCTCTTATGGAATATGCAAAGACTTATATGCAGATTGTTGGAGGCGGATGTATTTTAAACGCATTGGTTCCGATTTATTCAAGTTATCTGAGAGCCTTTGGTTATACAAAAGAGCCAATGCTGGCTACAATTTCCGCAAATATACTCAATTTAGTTTTGAATGCAGTATTTTTGTTTGTATTTGATATGGGAGTTGCGGGTGTGGCAATTGCAACAGTACTGTCAAGAGTATTGAATTTTATTGTGGTTTTGATTGTTTCCCGTCGTCTGAATTATGCAAAAGAAAATCCGGAACGTCTTGGCAATTTAGAACTGTTTGGAAAAATTATAAAGATTGGTTTTCCATCCGCGATGGAGACTGCACTTTACAATTTTGCAATGACATTGATTATTCGATTTTTGAATCAAATGGATACAGAAGGGCTGAATGTTACAGCTCGTTCTTATGCAAATCTGATCGCAAATTTATCTTACTGTGTAGGAGCAGCGCTGTCTCAGGCAAATGCGATCGTTACAGGATGGCGAATCGGGGCAGGCGAGTTTGATGAATGTGCGAAAGGTACCAAACGAGTTGCAGTTGCAGGGATAGCAGTTGCAATTGTAGTTGCAAGTACCATAGCAGCGTTTTCAAAACCAATCATGAGACTTTTCAGCGATGATCCAGAGATAATTTCATTGGTCAGCAAACTTCTTGTGATTGATATTTTTCTTGAGATTGGACGCGTTTCCAATCTGGTTTTTGGTCAGGCACTAAAGACAAGCGGAGATGCACTGTTTACGACAGTCATTGCATCCGTTTTTATGTTTGTCTGTGCAGTTGGTGGAACCTATTTCTTTGGGATTCATTTGGGTATGATGGCAGTAGGGGCATACATAGGTCTTGCCAGTGACGAATGTGTCAGGGCAGTTTGTATGTTTCTACGATGGAACGGTGGACAATGGCGTAAAAAGAGCCTGGTCCGTTCAAATGATTAATTTAGACATTGTACTCCTTTGATTTACTATATGAGGGCGGACAGCCCACGAAAGAGCGTATTAAATGGTGATGCATTTAATACGTTTTTTTGTTATAATGACCTTCTACGGTAATTTCATTAAGAATCTTTCGAAAATCTTTCGAATTTGTTGAAGTTTATGTTTAGAATCTCATTTTAATATAACATCGTACATGAAAGAACTGTAGCAGGAATGTAAATCAGACAATAAGGACTAGAGAGAAAGGGATACTAGAAATGAAAGAGCAATATCAGATTTTAATCGTGGAGGATGATGAACAGATTCGGGATGGCATCGAGATTTATCTGAAAACACAGGACTATGAAGTGTTTAAAGCAGGGGATGGCATTGAAGGTCTGAAGATCGTGAATAGCCAGAAAATACATTTGGCCATCATTGACGTCATGATGCCTCGTATGGATGGAATTCACATGGTCATGGAACTCCGCAAAAATTATGATTTTCCAGTCATTATTCTTTCAGCAAAATCAGAAGAAGTGGACAAAATCATGGGTCTGAACATGGGAGCAGACGATTATGTAACAAAACCATTTCAGCCATTGGAACTACTTGCCAGAGTTAATTCACAATTGAGACGCTATACAAGATATTTTGGAGGGGCAGCCAGTGAAAAACAAAATGAGAATGGAAATATCTTAAGAGTCGGCGGTCTTGAATTAAATGAAGATACCATCGAAGTACGTGTCGATGGAGAATTGGTAAAACTGACACCAATGGAATTTAAGATTTTACAGCTTTTGATGCGTTCTCCAGGACGCGTTTTTTCAGCAGATGAAATCTACGAAAGAGTCTGGAACGAAGAGGCGATCAGCACTGATACAGTTATGGTTCATGTAAGACATATTCGGGAAAAAATTGAAATCAACCCGAAAGAACCAAAATATTTGAAGGTGGTGTGGGGCATTGGATACAAGATCGAGAAAATCTCATAAATTAGCAAAACTTATTATTATACTGTGCGTGATGATTCCAGCATTATTATTGGTATGCATTTACCCAAAGATGGAGCAATCTATGCTGGAGAGAAAAGCATATTATGAAAAACTGCAGGAACAAATGGATCAGGAGGAACGTTCCCCAGAATGGGTGATCACCAATCGTTTCGTAAATTATGCAGTTGAGGCAAGCTATTATTTATATGCACAGGCATTGACAGAGACAGCAGAGGAAGCAAAAGATTATTTTGGCCCATTATATCGATATGACTGGGATTCCGATTATCAAATGATCTGCAATGAAGCAAGTTTTAAAGCAACATACACATATGATGGAGCAAAAGAACCATATGTGATAGAAAATAGCAAGACAGAAGAGACAGATACACAGGTAGGAAAATTTGTCATTGAGTATGACTCCAATGGTTTGATCAGTAATCTTTCTTTTGAAGGAGATGCAGAATTTGAGGAAAGTACACTGGATACTATGGTACAGCTGTCAGAACAGCAATATATAGACAATTCCTATCAATATGCGTTAGACAAAGAGGTCGATCCGGCATCGGTTAGATTTCTTCCTCACAATCTAAAAGTGGAATTCACTTTGAATCAGGATAGTTATTTTGTAGAAGATTACGCGGATTATTACGGAGAATCTTATTATTGGGAGATGCAGCCAGTACAGTTATGGATGGAGGTAGGCGTTGTCTGGATCGTGGTATTTTTTGTGATCCTAGTAGCGCTCGTAGCACTGTTTCTTCCATTTATCAAACCACTCAATACAGGGCGAGAAAGATTGTTCTCAATCCCATTTGAAATTATGTGCGGAGTGGCAACTGGAGCTGTTTTTGCAGTAATAGGAATGTGCGCAGTAATGGCCAATACGACAATTTATAACATAGAAGAAATGATGGCGTATCAGACAACGGTCGAAATCTTAAGTTATAAGATCAGTCCTGCATTTGTATACAACAGCTTGAAAATCGTTGAATTTATCGGCTGGTCGTTATCCTTCCTGCTTGTATATATTGTTGCAGCAGCGGTAAGACAATTTCTTGCGCATCCGATTCAGTACTTAAAGCATCAGACCATTACGGGCTGGATACTAAGATGGATCAAAAGAAAATGCATTGGTATTTACAATTATGTGACAGAAATTGACATCAATAACAATATGGAAAAGAGCATTTTGAAAATTGTAGGCGCAAACTTCCTGATCGTAATACTGCTATGTTGTTTTTGGTTTGGCGGTGCTGTTGGTGCAATTATTTATTCAATTCTGTTATATGTCTTGTTAAGAAAATACGGAGCAAAGATTCAGGCACAGTATCACAGTATATTACATGCAACTGAGCAAATGGCGGATGGTGATCTGAAGATTTCTCTGGATGAAGATTTAGGTGTTTTTGAACCAATCGGGAAGTCGTTGGAAGAGGTACAGATTGGATTCCAGAAAGCAGTCGTAGAAGAAGCGAAGAGCCAGAACATGAAGACTGAATTGATCACAAATGTGTCTCATGATCTGAAGACACCGCTCACAGCAATTATTACTTATGTCGATTTATTGAAAAATGAAAATATTACAGAAGAAGAAAGAAAATCTTATATTGCTACATTAGACAAAAAATCTCAAAGACTCAAAGTTTTAATTGAAGATTTATTTGAGGTAAGTAAAGCACATTCTGGAAATGTAAAAATGAATTTTATGAATGTAGATGTGGTAAGCCTGCTGAAACAGGTACGTTCAGAAATGAGTGAGCAAATAGAAAGCAGTGAATTACAATTCAGATGGAGTTTCCCGGAAGAGAAGGTTGTACTTTCATTGGACGGTCAGCGCACATATCGTGTGTTTGAAAATCTGATCAACAACATGCTGAAGTATGCAATGCCATATACAAGAGCATATATTGATGTGCTTACAACAGAAAAACAGGTACAGATTCGTTTTCGAAATGTTTCTGCTACAGAACTGAGTGTAGATGCAGATCGTCTGACAGATCGATTTGTGAGAGGTGATGCAGCAAGAAATTCTGAGGGAAGCGGTCTTGGACTTGCAATTGCGAAAAGCTTTGTAGAATTACAGAATGGAAATCTACAGATTGATGTAGACGGAGATTTATTCAAAGTTTTAATTACATTTAACAGATAAATATTTTTTCTAATAAGTTCCGGGAAGCAAAATATGATACAATAATCCTATGAAAAAACGGGAGGAAAATCATATGAGATACAGATTGGAAAATGACATTCTACAAGTGGAGATTGATTCCTTTGGAGCGGAATTAAAATCTGTGAGATCAAAAGAAACGAACGAAGAATTTATGTGGCAGGCCGATGCGAAATACTGGGGAAGAACATCCCCGATCCTGTTTCCTTTTGTGGGTGGTTTGAAAGACAAACAGTTTAAATATGACGGAAATGTCTACACAATGGGGCAGCATGGATTTGCAAGAGATATGGAGCATACATTGATTTCTAAGAATGATTCTGAAATTTGGTTTGAATTAAGATCGGATGCGGATACACTTGAAAAGTTTCCGATGAATTTTAAATTAAATATTGGTTATCAGTTGAAAGAAAATCAAGTGAAAGTATTATGGAAAGTGGAAAATCCAGATGAGAAGATTTTGCATTTTTCGATAGGTGCACATCCGGCATTTAATTGTCCGCTGTATGGGGAGACATCGAAAAAAGGATATTCATTATGGTTTCAAGATGCAGATGAGATACATCATTATGGGAATCCGACAAAATCAGGGCTTGTCGTAGAAGAAGATATTTTGATGGAACTAAACGATCATAAAGCAGACATTACAGATGACTTTTTCGACAGATGTACCTATATGATCGAAGGCGGACAGACACATGCAGTCGGAATCCAGGATCCGAATGGACGACAATATATTACAGTCGAATTTGAAATGCCAATTTTTGCAATCTGGTCACCAGAAAAGAAAAACGCACCGTTTATTTGTATCGAACCATGGTGGGGACGCTGTGACAGAGAAGATTTTGACGGGACATTGGAAGAAAGAGAGTATGGAAACAAGCTGAAAAAAGGCGAAGTTTTTACAACAGAATATACAATGATCTTCAACTAAAGACAAAAATAGATTGTGTGATGGCGCACAATCTATTTTTCTGTGTCAGGAAATAAAAGCATTTTATACAGACAAAATACCGATTTTCTGAGAAAGTTTCGAAAAATGTCGAAAAAATTAGAACGCATTTGCTTGCACCTATAAAACGTCAATCTTATAATTAACCACGAGGTTATCAAGGCAAGGTGGATTCAAGGAGGACTACTATGGAACGTTTAAATGTAGCTATTGCGGACGATAATGATCGGATTTTGGAACTTTTAGGAGAAATTGTGACAAGCGACAATGAACTGTCACTTGTCGGAAAAGCAAACAACGGAGAAGATATGTATCAAATCATAAAAGACAAGCAGCCAGACATTGTTTTATTAGATTTGATCATGCCGAAGATGGATGGTCTGAGTGTTATGGACCGCGTCAACGGTGATAAGACTCTAAAGAAGACCCCGAATTTTATCATTATTACAGCAATAGGGCAAGAACGGATCACAGAAGATGCCTTTAAAAAAGGTGCAAGTTACTATATCTTAAAACCATTCCACAATGAGACAGTTTTAGAGAAAATTAAACAACTAAGAAAAGAGGTAAGGAACAGCAGAAAAGAAAATGTAAATGTAATTGAATATTCAATTAACACAATAGAAACAAAAGGAACAAAAGAGAAAAATCTTGAAACACGAGTGACGGACCTTATTCACGAGATTGGTATTCCGGCACATATTAAGGGATACCATTATTTGAGAGATGCTATTTTGATGTCGATCGAAGATATGGATGTATTAAATGCAATTACAAAAATATTATATCCAACAGTGGCGAAGAAACATCGTACGACTTCAAGCAGAGTAGAAAGAGCGATTCGTCATGCGATCGAAGTAGCATGGAGCAGGGGAAAATTAGATACACTGGAGGAACTATTCGGTTACACAGTCAGTAATGGAAAAGGAAAGCCAACTAATTCAGAGTTTATTGCATTGGTGGCAGATACAATACGTTTAGAACAGAAACAAAGATAAAAACTTGACCCTCAGCTTTTCTATTAGTATAATAGTTATATATGTTTAATAGTGAGTGGAGGAAAAACTATGAAAAAGATTTTATTTGCGGCATCGGAATCAGTACCATTTATTAAAACTGGTGGATTAGCAGACGTTGTTGGTTCTTTACCAAAGAACTTTGACAAAGAAGAATTTGATGTAAGAGTAATCTTACCAAAATATGCCTGCATGAAACAAGAATGGAAAGATAAACTTGTGTATAAGACACATTTTTACATGGACTTCTATTATCAAAGACGCTATGTTGGTATTTTAGAAACAGAACTGGACGGAATTACTTTCTATTTTATCGACAATGAAGATTATTTCAGCGGTCCAAAACCTTACACAAGCAATGGTATCTGGGATATTGAAAGATTTGCATTTTTCTCAAAAGCAGTTCTTTGTATTTTACCAGTGATTGATTTCAAACCAGATGTAATTCACTGCCATGACTGGCAGACAGGTCTTGTTCCAGTATATCTGGATCACTTCCGTTTCTTTATGGAATACTACAAAGGAATCAAGACAGTTATGACAATTCATAACTTAAAATTCCAGGGTGTATGGGGAACAAAAGAAGTAAAAGAAATCACAGGACTTACAGATTACTACTTCACAAACGATAAGTTAGAAGCATACAGAGACGCAAACCTCTTAAAAGGTGGTATCGTTTATGCAGACAGAGTTACAACTGTAAGTAATACATACGCAGAAGAGATCAAAGTGCCATTCTACGGTGAACGTTTAGATGGTCTTATGAATGCAAGAAGTAATTCACTTTCAGGTATTGTAAATGGTATCGATTATGATGAATACAACCCAGAAACAGAGAAAAATCTGGTTGCAAATTACAATGTAGAAAACTTCAGAAAAGAAAAAGTGAAAAACAAAGTAGCACTTCAGGAAGAACTTGGATTAGAAGTAGATCCTAAGGTAATGATGGTAGGTATTGTTTCAAGACTTACAGACCAGAAAGGTTTCGACTTGATTGCTCATGTTATGGATGAAATCTGTCAGGATCCAATTCAGATCGTTGTACTTGGAACTGGTGATGAAAGATACGAAAACATGTTCAAATACTTTGCAGGAAAATATCCAGACAAAGTATCTGCTAATATTTTCTATTCAGATGCATTATCTAAGAAAATCTATGGATCATGTGATGCATTCTTAATGCCATCATTATTTGAACCATGTGGACTTAGCCAGTTGATGAGCTTACGTTTTGGTACATTACCAATCGTTCGTGAAACAGGTGGTCTGAAAGATACTGTAGAAGGCTACAATGAAGCAGAAAAAACAGGTACAGGATTCAGCTTTGCAAATTACAATGCACATGAAATGATGTATACATTACGCTATGCTGAATCAATTTACTACGATAAAAAACGTGATTGGAACAAGATGGTAGAAAGAGCTATGAAAGCTGACTTCTCATGGAAGACTTCTGCAAAACAATACGAAGACTTATATAAAAACATCTAGTTCTCGATTGAATTTAGGTACAGGAGGATTAAGGCAACGTGAAGATAATTGAGAAAATGTTAAACAACAAAGTAAATATTTCTTTTGAGGTGTTTCCACCTAAGACGGAGGATGCATTTGATAAGGTGCTGAGTGCAACGGAAGCGATTGCAAAGCTGCAGCCATCTTTTATCAGTGTGACTTATGGTGCAGGCGGCGGCACAAGTAAGAATACAGTCAAGATCGCATCACATATTCAGAACAATTTGGGTGTAGACAGTATCGCACATTTGACCTGTGTTTCATCTACAAAGGAAGAAGTACATAGAGTTATTGACGATATTAAAGATAAGGGTATTCACAATATCCTTGCACTGCGAGGGGACATTCCAAAGGATGGAGCATTTCCAATTCCGGGACATTATCGTTATGCATGTGAGCTGATTGAAGATATCAAGACAAGAGGAGATTTTTGTATTGGGGCTGCATGTTATCCAGAAGGACATGTAGAGAGTTTACATAAAGCGGACGATATTGCACATTTAAAAGAAAAAGTTGATAGTGGTGTTGATTTTCTGACAACTCAGATGTTTTTTGACAACTCAATTTTTTACAACTTTTTGTATCGTATTCGAGAAAAAGGAATTACAGTTCCTGTTTTGCCAGGTATTATGCCTGTGACAAACGGAAAACAGATAGCACGTATATGCCAGCTCTCAGGAACAGCACTTCCTGAAAGATTTCGAGCAGTTGTGGATCGTTTTGGAGATGATCCAAAAGCGATGCAGCAGGCAGGTATTGCGTATGCAACAGATCAGATCATCGATCTGATTGCAAATGGAATTAACAATATCCATATTTATTCTATGAATAAACCAGAAGTTGCAAATGCAATTATGGCAAATCTTTCAGAAATCGTGAAATAGACTAAGAGGGTATGATGAATCAACGAACAACAGATGAAATTTTAATAAAAGAGGCTGTTCGTTATTTAGGATATGGAAGACATGCGATAGATGAACGTACATTGGATTTGATTCATTCTTCATTTGAGGAATTGAAACAGGTTGCTGATGTCCGGTTCATCTATCGCATTTTTGAAATTTCTTTTTTAACGCAGGATGAATTGGAAATAGGCAGTCTGAAAATTAAAAGCAAAAATTTAAGTAAGAATTTGAAAGATTGTAAAGAAGTAGTTGTGATGGGAGTTACTCTAGGTGCAGGAGTGGATCGATTGATCAAACGATATTCTATCACAGATATGTCGTATGTCGTAGTATTGCAGGCATGCGCAGCTGCTTTATTAGAGGCACATTGCGACCAGGTTGAAAAGATAGTAAAAGAAGAATTGGGAGAAAATGTTTATTTCAGACCAAGATTTAGTCCGGGATATGGAGATTTCTCGATTCTTCATCAGAAAGAATTGTTACAGATGATAGATGCATCAAAAAGAATAGGATTGACAATGACGGAAGGATATATGTTGACCCCAACAAAATCAGTAACAGCGTTTATTGGTATCAGCGAACAGAACCAGAATTGTAATCAAAAAGGCTGTGAAGTGTGCAATAAAACAGATTGTATATATAGAAGGGATTGAAACAATGTTACTAGATAGATTAGGAAAAGAAATACTATTTTTTGATGGAGGCATGGGAAGTCTTTTGCAAAAAGAAGGACTTCTGCCGGGAGAATTACCAGAACTCTGGAATTTTAAACAGAGTGATATCGTGAAAAAAATCCACCAGTCTTATTTCGAGGCTGGAAGTGATATTGTGCTTGCAAATACATTCGGGGCAAATCCGATCAAATTTCATAGCACAGAATATACATTAAAAGAAGTGATTGAAAAGGCAGTTTCTAATGTAAAAGAAGCAGCTGAAAATGGTGTAAAAGATCAAAGAGAATATTATGTTGCACTTGATGTGGGACCAACTGGTAAACTTTTAAAGCCACTGGGAGATCTGGCTTTTGAAGATGCTTATCTTGCATATAAAGAAGTAATGCAGTATGGAGCCGAAGCAGGTGTAGACTTGATTCATATAGAGACAATGAGTGATACTTATGAAGTGAAAGCGGCAGTTCTTGCAGCGAAAGAGAATACAGATCTGCCTGTTTTTGTAACATTGGTATTTGACGGAAAAGGAAAACTTCTGACTGGCGGGGATGTACCTGCAGTAGTTGCGTTGCTGGAAGGTCTGCGGGTAGATGCAATTGGGATCAATTGTGGAATGGGACCGGATCAGATGATGCCTATCCTGGAAGAACTTACAAAATATTCTTCTCTGCCGATCATTGTGAAGCCAAATGCAGGGCTTCCAAAGCAAAAGGATGGGGAGACTTATTATGATGTATCTCCAGAGATGTTTGCGGCTTCCATGAAGCAGATTGTCGCAAATGGAGCATGTGTGATTGGAGGATGTTGTGGAACGACTCCAGAACATATCAGAGAGATGGTTTCGATGTGTAAGAACATGGAAATCAAAAAGCCAACCCCAAAGACATATACACTGGTATCGTCTTATGGAAAAGCGGTCGAGCTTGGAGAATGCCCGGTGATTATTGGGGAACGTATCAATCCGACTGGGAAAAAGAGATTTAAACAGGCTTTGAAAGAACACGATTTAGATTATATTTTGCGGGAAGGAATTGTGCAGCAGGATAAAGGAGCCCATATTTTGGACGTAAACGTGGGATTACCGGACATTGATGAAGTCATGATGATGAAAGAAGTGATTACAGAGCTTCAGAGTGTGACAAATCTTCCGCTGCTTCCATGAAGCAGATTGTCGCAAATGGAGCATGTGTGATTGGAGGATGTTGTGGAACGACTCCAGAACATATCAGAGAGATGGTTTCGATGTGTAAGAACATGGAAATCAAAAAGCCAACCCCAAAGACATATACACTGGTATCGTCTTATGGAAAAGCGGTCGAGCTTGGAGAATGCCCGGTGATTATTGGGGAACGTATCAATCCGACTGGGAAAAAGAGATTTAAACAGGCTTTGAAAGAACACGATTTAGATTATATTTTGCGGGAAGGAATTGTGCAGCAGGATAAAGGAGCCCATATTTTGGACGTAAACGTGGGATTACCGGACATTGATGAAGTCATGATGATGAAAGAAGTGATTACAGAGCTTCAGAGTGTGACAAATCTTCCGCTGCAGATTGATACCGTTGATGTGAATGCATTGGAAGAAGCAATGCGCATTTATAATGGAAAACCGATGGTAAACTCCGTAAGCGGTAAACAAGAATCAATGGATGCAATTTTCCCATTGGTAAAGAAATATGGTGGAGTAGTCGTTGGGCTTACATTAGATGAAGAAGGAATTCCAAAGACAGCAGAAGGCAGAGTTGCCATCGCTGAAAAGATTATAAAAGAAGCAGAAAAATACGGTATAGACAAGAAAGATATTGTGATCGACGTACTTACAATGACGATCAGCTCAGAACCAGATGGCGCGATCACAACATTGAAAGCCCTTAAAATGGTCAAAGAAAAATTTGGCGTACAGACAGTGCTTGGTGTGTCAAACATTTCGTTTGGATTACCGAACAGAGCAGTTATTAACTCTAATTTTTATACAATGGCAATGCAAAATGGTTTGTCAGCGGGGATTATCAACCCATCTTCAGAAGACATGATGCGTTCTTATTATTCGTATTGTGCATTGATGGGATTCGATGCAAATTGTCAGGAGTATATTGCTCATTACAGCCAGCCGATTGCAGGAAGTGAACCTTCGGGGAAAGGTGTTCAGAAAACGGATCTGAAAAATGTGATCATAAAAGGCTTAAAGGAAGATGCTTTTTCGGTTACAAAGGAACTTGTACAGGTTGAAAAACCGCTCGACATTATTCAGGAATATTTGATTCCGGCACTGGATGTTGTGGGAAAAGGGTTTGAAAATGGAACTGTATTTTTGCCGCAGCTTTTGATGAGTGCCGATGCTGCGAAAAATGCATTTTCTGTTTTGAAAGATCACATGGCATCGGAAGGCAGTGTAGAGGAGAAAAAAGATAAAGTAATCCTTGCTACAGTCAAAGGGGATATACATGATATTGGCAAAAATATTGTAAAGGTCTTATTAGAAAATTACAGTTTTGAAGTGATCGATCTTGGAAAAGATGTTCCGCCAGAAAAGATCGTTGAAACTGCAATAAAAGAAGAAGTAAAACTGGTAGGCTTAAGCGCATTAATGACGACGACTGTTGTGAGCATGGAAGAGACGATCAAACAGCTTCGTAAGAAAGCACCTTTCTGTAAAGTTATGGTAGGAGGAGCTGTGCTGAATCAAGAATATTCTGATATGATTGGTGCAGATTTTTATGGAAAAGATGCGATGCAAAGTGTATACTATGCTCAAGAGGTTTTTGCAAAAAAATAATTACATAAAGGAGAAGACAAATGAGAGGATTAGAAACGCCAATTAGAAAAGTCAGAAGACAAGTATTTTGCGAAGTTGCAAAGATTGCTTTTGAATCAACATCGGAAACATTAATTGATGATATCGAATCTGTTCCATACAAGATTATTAATGAAGACACAGAGCGTTATCGTGAAAGTATGTACCGTTCACGTTCTATCGTAAGAGAACGTGTTCGTCTTGCAATGGGTATGTCACTCCGCCCAGAAGACAGAATGGTGCACTTAACATCAGGTATTGAAGAAAGTAATATTTCAGAAAAGTATTATGAACCACCTCTTATGCAGGTAATCCCATCAGCATGTAACGCATGTGAAGAAAAGGGATATGAAGTCAGTAACATGTGTAAAGGATGTATTGCACATCCATGTAGAGAAGTCTGTCCAGTTGGTGCGATCAGTTGGGTAGGCAACAAATCGTATATCGATCAGACAAAATGTATCAAGTGCGGAAAATGTAAATCAGTATGTCCATATGATGCGATTTCAAAGAAAGAAAGACCATGTCAAAAGGCTTGTGGTGTTGGTGCAATCAAGTCTGATAAGTTTGGACGAGCAATTATTGACAACGATAAGTGTGTATCATGCGGTCAATGTATGGTAAGCTGTCCATTTGGAGCAATCGCAGATAAATCACAGGTATTCCAGTTATGCCGTGCGTTAAAAGAAGGCGGAGAGATCATTGCTGAGATCGCACCTGCATTTGTAGGTCAGTTTGGACCAAACATCACACCAAGAAATATTAAAGCAGCTCTTCAGGAACTTGGTTTCTCAGAAGTGTATGAAACAGCACTCGGAGCAGATATCGGAGCGATTGCAGAAGCGCATCACTATGTAGATAAAGTAGTAACAGGTGAATTGCCATTCTTGTTGACATCTTGCTGTCCTGCATGGTCAGTATTAGCTAAGAAATATTTCCCAGATCTTGCAGATCAGGTTTCTCAGGAACTTACTCCTATGGTAGCAACAGCACGTACGATCAAACAGGAACATCCAAATGCAAAAGTAGTATTTATCGGACCTTGTGCTTCGAAAAAGCTGGAAGCTTCCAGAAGAACTGTTCGAAGCGATGTTGATTTTGTAATTACATTCGAAGAATTACAAGGTATGTTTGATGCAAAAGATATTGACTTGAATCAATACGAAGCAGAATCTTCATTCCACAATGCGACAGGTGCCGGACGTGGATATGCGGTTGCAGGCGGTGTTGCAAATGCCATTGAAAGAGTAATTAATGAATATTATCCTGGAACAGAAGTGAAGATCGAACATGCTGAAGGACTTGCAGAATGTAAGAAAGCACTTACATTAGCCAAGATTGGAAAGAAAAACGGTTATCTGATCGAAGGTATGGGTTGTCCGGGCGGATGTATCGCTGGAGCCGGTACAAATATTCCAATCGTAAAAGCGCAAAAAGCATTGGCTGACTTCGTAAAGAATTCATCAAAATCATTACCTGCAAAAGAATTAGAAGAAATTGAATTAAAATAGATATTATGTTACAATAATAATCAGTGAAAACTGATTATTACAGGAGTTGGAGGTAATAAGATGGCATTTTTAGGAGCGCTTATTGAGACGATTATCAAAATGGTGATTGTAGGAGCAGTTGCTTTTGGCGGAATTGTTTTAGGAAAGACACTTCGCAGAAAGAAAAATGAAAAACAATCTTAATAAAATGCATAAAATAGAGCGGCGGGACGAGCTGCTCTATTTTTTTCTGGCTGCTGAATTGACAAAGAAAGGAAATCTATTTATAATGAATTATTAGTGAATTTAGACTTAGGAGGAAAATCATGAAACAGTATGGCGTTAACGAACTAAGAAAAATGTTCTTAGAGTTCTTTGAAAGCAAAGACCATTTAGCTATGAAAAGTTTTTCATTGGTTCCACATAATGATAAAAGCTTATTATTAATCAATTCAGGAATGGCACCTTTAAAACCATATTTTACAGGGGCTGAGATCCCACCAAGAAAAAGAGTGACAACATGTCAGAAATGTATCCGTACAGGTGATATTGAGAATGTTGGTAAGACAGCTCGTCATGGTACATTCTTTGAAATGCTTGGTAACTTCTCATTTGGCGATTATTTTAAAAGAGAAGCAATCCACTGGTCATGGGAGTTTTTAACAGAAGTAGTAGGATTAGATCCAGACAGATTATATCCTTCTGTTTATGTAGATGACCAGGAAGCATTCGATATCTGGAATAAAGAGATGGGTATTGCACCAGAACGTATCTTTAAATTTGGCAAAGCAGACAATTTCTGGGAACACGGCTCAGGCCCATGTGGTCCATGTTCAGAAATCTACTATGACCGTGGAGAAAAATACGGTTGTGGTAAGCCTGACTGTACAGTAGGATGTGACTGTGACAGATACATGGAAGTATGGAACAACGTATTTACTCAATTTGATAATGATGGACATGGCAATTACGAAGAATTAGAGCAAAAGAACATTGATACAGGTATGGGTCTTGAAAGACTTGCATCTGTAGTTCAGGATGTAGATTCTATCTTTGACGTGGATACAATCAAAGCACTTCGTGATAAAGTATGTGAATTTGCAAATGTAACATACAAGACAGATGAAAATAAAGACGTATCGATCCGTTTGATCACAGATCATATCCGTTCAGCAACATTTATGATCTCTGACGGTATCATGCCTACAAATGAAGGAAGAGGCTATGTACTTCGTCGTTTGATCAGACGTGCAGCTCGTCACGGACGTTTACTTGGTATCGAAGGAAAATTCCTTGCAAAATTAAGTGTATCAGTGATCGAAGGTTCAAAAGACGGATATCCAGAACTTGATGAAAAGAGAGATTTCATCTTCAAAGTATTATCACAGGAAGAAGATAAATTTAATAAGACAATCGATCAGGGACTTAGCATTTTAGCATCTCTTCAAGAAGAATTAAAGGCTTCCGGAGAGACAACTCTTTCAGGAGAAAATGCATTCAAACTCTATGACACATATGGATTCCCTCTTGACTTAACAAAGGAAATCTTAGAAGAAGCTGGATATGAAATTGATGAAGCTGGATTCAAAGCAGCTATGGAAGAACAGAGAGTAAAAGCACGTACTGCACGTAAAGTGACAAACTATATGGGTGCTGATGCAACTGTTTATGATGAAATTGATGCATCTGTAACATCAACATTTGTTGGTTACGATAACCTTGTATACGATTCGAAAGTAAGTGTGCTTACAACAGAGACAGAAGTAGTTGAAGCAATCACAGAAGGTGAAAATGCTACAATTTTTGTAGATGAAACTCCATTCTATGCTACAATGGGCGGACAAGAAGGAGATAAAGGTGTGATCTGTACAGCAGATGCTGAATTTAAAGTATCTGATACAATCAAATTATTAGGCGGAAAAGTTGGACATGTTGGTACTGTTACAAAAGGTATGTTCAAAGTTGGCGATGCAGTTACACTGAAAGTTTGCAAAAAAGGAAGAGCTAAGACATGCAACAACCACAGTGCAACTCACTTATTACACAAAGCACTCCGCACAGTACTTGGTTCTCATGTAGAACAAAAAGGTTCACTTGTGACTCCAGACAGACTTCGTTTTGACTTTGCACATTTCTCAGCTATGACAGCAGATGAATTGGCACAGGTAGAAGCAATCGTAAACGAACAGATTCAGAACAATCTGCCAGTAGTGACAGACGTTATGAATATTGAAGCAGCTAAGGCTTCAGGGGCAACTGCTTTATTTGATGAAAAATATGCAGATGATGTTCGTGTAGTTTCTATGGGAGATTTTTCTAAAGAACTTTGTGGTGGTACACATGTAAGCAACACAGGTAAGATCACAACATTCAAGATTGTATCTGAAGCTGGTGTAGCAGCAGGTGTTCGTCGTATTGAAGCATTGACAGGAGATGCAGTTTTTGCATATTACAAAGACGTAGAAAAGACATTGGCAGAAGCAGCCAAAGCAGCTAAAGCAACTCCAGCAAACTTGATCGACAAGATTGAACATATGCTTGCTGAAATGAAAGCAATGCAGAGTGAGATTGAATCACTTAAGAGCAAAGCAGCAAAAGATGCACTTGGCGACGTTATGGATCAAGTAGTAGAAGTAAAAGGTGTGAAACTTCTTGCAACATCAGTAGCAGGAGTTGATATGAACGGACTTCGTGATCTTGGTGACCAATTAAAAGAAAAATTGGGTCAAGGTGTTGTTGTGATTGCATCAGAAGCAAATGGCAAAGTAAACTTGATCGCTATGGCTACAGATGAAGCAATGAAGAAAGGTGCTCATGCAGGTAACCTGATCAAAGGAATCGCTGCTCTTGTTGGAGGTGGCGGCGGTGGTCGTCCAAACATGGCACAGGCAGGAGGAAAGAATCCAGCCGGTATTCCAGATGCAATTGCAAAGGTTTCTGAAGTATTAGAAGGTCAAATTAAATAATTTTATAAATTAATAGTTGACGAATACAAAAAATATGATATAATTATCAATAG
>CAZUVY010000005.1:0-65860 GCA_964623905.1 uncultured Faecalimonas sp. | reverse complement strand
GATATCAGGTGGTGCAGGGAATCTACGCGATCGGTGCGGGCGGATTGTTTGGAAAAGGGCTTGGAGACAGTGTTCAAAAACACCTCCTTCCAGAAGCGCAGAATGATATGATCGTCTGTATTATCGCAGAGGAACTTGGAATCGTGGGCGTGGCGGTTCTGATCTTCCTGTACATATATCTGATCTATCATATTTTGCAGGTGGCGATCAATGCGAGAGACATTTTCGGACGATTGATCTGTGCCGGAGTCATGTGCAGCTTTACATTTCAGGCGCTGGTAAATATAGCTGTTGCCACAGCAGTTATCCCAAACACGGGGGTTACACTTCCGTTTGTAAGTGCAGGCGGCTCAGCCGTTATGATCGCCTTTTTCCAGGTGGCGCTGGTACTCAGTGTTTACCGAAAAGAGAAAAAACGAGTTGAAAAAAATTAATTTTACATTTCTGATATCCTATCTATAGTCACATTGATAATTTCATATGGTTTTCGGTAAAAGTGCTAAGCCGGAATTGAAATAGGGAGGGAATCTTATGAGACCAATTTATGTTTCAATTCTTCCAGTGGAAACTGGCAGACGTATTCGATTTTATATGAATATGAGAGGTTACTCGGTGCGGGATGTGCAAAGTGCAATGGGTTTTGAAAATCCACAGGCAATCTATAAATGGCTGTCTGGCAAGTCACTTCCAAGTCTCGATAATCTTATTATCCTTTGTTATCTGCTGAAGGTACAGATGGAAGATGTCCTCGTGGTGAGCGGGGACATCGCTGCTTGAATCATCCGAACGATATGAAAAAATAAGGTATATTCAAGCGGGTTCAAAATACCGGGAGGTGTTTTGAGCCTGTTTTTTTCTTTTATAAATCCCAACGAATCGATTGAAAAAAATAAAATTTGCAAAAGAAGTACACTCTTAACAATAAAGGGGGAGAGTGTGCGATGAATACCTTTACAGATTACACAAATCAAATTGAAGAATTTGAACTGATTTATGAAGAACTTGATGAGAATCAGGTAGAAGAAGAGATTGCCGGCACTTACAGTGCAAAGGAAGCTATTTTGATGTCAAAGGAAAGATTTAAGGGGATTGACTTTGAATATATTATGGGGCTTTGTGGACTTTCTTTTGAAGAACTGATTGAAGAAATCGGAGGCAAATATATCTGGCAGAATCCGATTCTGTATGCAATGACAGAGGATGAACGTGATGGATGGCAGCTTCCAGAAGAGTATTTTGTTGGAAATCCAGTCAGACTTTTGGAAGAGGCAAAAGAAATGCATGCGCTCTATGGGCGTTTTGAAGCCAATATTGAAGAACTGCAAAAAAGAATGCCTGCTAAGAAATCTATTGACCATGTGAAATTTGTTCCGGGGAATCCGGTGCTTTCCGAAGAAATCCATGCCCGCTATATCAAAGAGCGTAAGCATCTGGATTTTCTTCCTAAAGTAGTCAATATGGGAAAGCGATGGATCGTGCATAATCCAAATCTGAGAAAGTCGCTGGAACACAAGACACCATTTGAAACAAACTATATGGATTTTTATACATTGATGCAGCATCTCATGAATGGAGATTTGTGTGAAGCAAATGTACTTGGTAAAGGAAAAGACAAAGAAAAGATTTCCATGGCAGAGAAGAATGAGCGTCTTCTGATCGTACAGGAATTGGGAAACCTCGTGACAGAGGATTTTAACAATTGGATCCACAGTACGGAAGATGTAAGAGAAGAGGCAGAGGAAAGCTACTATCGAAAATACAGCTTTATCCAGCCAGAATATGACATCAGACTTCTTAACATGAAGGATCTGAATCCAATGATTCATTTATACCACCATCAGCAGGTGGGGATTCTTCGAATGCTGCTTGGACCGGCACTTTTGCTGAATCATAGTACTGGTGCAGGAAAGACACTTACTATGACTTGTGGCGCGTATGAAGCCAATCGCCTTGGAATGTCTTCTAAGACATTGATCGTAGCGCCTGCAGAATCATTTCAGGAATTTGTAAACACATTCCGATATGCATATCCACATGCAAAGATATTTGCAATTGATCCAAAGAAAGAATTTTCCAGCAAAAACAGAAAGCAGACACTTCGCAGAATCAAAAATGAAGATTATACAGCGATCATCATGGCAGATTCTTCCTTTGACTTGATCGATATGTCTCGTGAATATTATATTCGCAAAAAGCAAAGAGAGATCCGAGAATGCAAACGAGATCTGGAGACGGTAGAAAAGCGTTCTATGGAATCCGGCATTTTAAAACGCAGACTAGCGGCATTGGAAAAGCAGCTAAAAAAATTGAGAGAAGAAAGTGAAGAGCCAGAAATGGCAAGCTTTGAAGAACTTGGAATCACCATGCTGATGGTGGATGAAAGTCATCATTATAAAAATATCTCATTGGATTCACGACTGAATATCGTAGGATACCGCGCGAAGGGAAGTGAAAAAAGTGACAGCATGCTGGAAAAAGTACACCACGTACTAAAACAGGGTGGGAAAGTGGTATTTGCAACTGGAACTCCGCTGTCCAATTCCCTTTCAGACCTGTATGTACTGCAAAAATATCTGCAGCCAAATGAATTAGAGTTTTGTGGAATCTCCAAGTTCAGTATGTGGGCAAATTCTTTTGCGCAGAGCGAGACAACCTTTGATCTGGATCTTGCGCTAAATCCAAGATTTATCACAAGATTTACCAGCTTCTATAACCTGACGGAACTTCGAGGCTTGTTCGGAAAGGTTTGCGATACCTATTATGCAAACAAAGACGAACTGAATCTTCCAGATTTTCAGGGACACATCAATGTGGTTGTAGAGAAAAGTCAGGAACAGAAGGATTTTGACCAGGAGATTGTAGAACGTCTGGAAAATATCCAATTGAAAACAGTTAGCCGAAGACAGGATAACTACCTGCTTGTCACAATGGATGCCCGCAATGCATCTACAGACATCCGTCTGGTGAAAAAAGGAATGGAGGATCAGGTGACATACAGTAAGGCAAGTGTGTGCGCGGAAAAGATGAAGGAATTCTATGAAAAATATCCCGGCACAACTCAGATTGCATTTTGCGATTGTTCTACACCAAAATCTACCTTCAATATTTATGACGAATTGAGAAAACAGCTTGAACTTCTTGGAATTCCGGAAGAAGAGATTGCATATATTCACGACGGCTCTACCGAAGCAAAACGTAAGAAACTTCTGGCAGACTTCAATGCCGGAAAGATCCGTATTATGATCGGCAGCACAAAGAAACTGGGAACGGGAGTCAATGTGCAGGAAAATCTGATCGCAGTACATCATATTGACGTGCCATGGAGACCGGCAGACTTTACGCAGCGTGAAGGGCGAATCATCCGTCAAGGCAACCAGAATAAAGAAGTCTTTGTTTTGCGCTATATTACCGAAAACAGTTTTGATGCCTATATGTGGCAGTTAATTGAAAGTAAACAGAAATTTATCGACTGTTTCCTTGCAGGCGAATTAGATCCAGAGGAATACGATGTAAGCGATATTTCTGATATTATCCTGAGCTACGCAGAAGCAAAAGCACTTGCGATTGGAAATCCACTGATCAAAACACGTGTGGAGACTTCCAATGAGATTGAAAAACTTCGTATCTTGCAGCGAAAGAGACGAAGAGAGCTTGGCGAACTTCAGACATTTTTGGAGGAGACACCAGGAAAAGGGAAGAAGCTTCAAAAACTGATCGCACAGATGGACGAGGATATCAAATGGTATCAGAAACAGAAGCAGTCCATTGATATGGATGAGAGAGAAAGTTTTGGCGAAGAACTTCTGGAAGAACTTTTCCAGAATCGAATGCAGTCCCAGGAAAGAGTGTTTGACAACTACCAGGGATTTGAGGTTGTACTTCCAAAACATATGTCTCTGGAAAGACCGTATGTGATTCTAAGAAGAGAACAGGGCGGTTCTTATCGCATCAAAATGGATGGAGATAAGGCACTTGGGTGCAGCCGAAGACTGGATTATTTTCTGGAGCATTTGCCGGAAAGAAAAAAACAGCATGCAGACGAGCTTCGCGCTTTGAAGCAAAATTATCAGCATGCAAAAGAAGAAATTCAAAAAGGAAATACATATGACCAGGCGCTTTTGCAGGCAGTAGAAAAACTGGCTGCCATTGACAAAGAACTGAGCGCATCTTAAGAGAGGAGAGTATCGAAATGAACGAACAATTACCGGCAGTTTCCATTGGAAGAATTATTGAAAATGTTTCCGATTACTATATTCATTTAATAGAAGCAAAAGAGTCGTTTCGAAATGCAAGCCTGATGTTTCTTTGGGGAGCACCGGGACTTGGGAAGACTCACAGCGTGGAGCAGATCGCAGAGAGAGTTCACGAAGCAACTGGAAAAAAAGTAATTGTGGCAAAAATCAGATTGTCTAACTTTACCAGAACAGATTTAGTGGGCTTTATGATCTATGACCGTGAACGTGAACGTTCAAAATGGCTTCCGCCAGAGATGTTTGTAATGGACGAAGATTCCGATACGATCAATCTCATTTTTCTGGATGAAATTCCAGACGCACATGAACAGCTTCAGAAGGTGGTAAATCAGATCGTGGATGAAGGTACGGTAGGTGTTCACAGACTTCCGGACAATTGTCTCTATATTCTGGCAGGAAACCGCAGAACTGATAACTGCAAAACTTATGAAATGCCAGATTCCACAGCCAACCGCCTCTGCCATTACAATGTGCAGCCAGATTTTGAGAGCTGGAGAGCCTGGGCAGTCAACCATGACATCAATCCATACGTTCTGGGATATTTGTCTTATGACAGCAGTAGACTTTATGAACAGGAAAAGAAGCGTGGCACGGTTGCGTTTGCGACACCGAGAAGCTGGATGGCGCTCAGCCGCTATCTCAATGTGATGTCACATAAGTCTTTGGGTAAAATGTATCCAGAAATCTGCGGTTATGTAGGAAAGGGGACTGCAGCATCCTTTTTGGCATGGTGTCAGACACAGAACCAACTGCCTTCTATAGACGAGGTGTTTGCAGGAACTGCCAGAAAATATCCAAAGACACCAGATGCTTTGTATGCATTAGTTTCTTCTCTGACTACTTATATTGGCCAGAGAAAAGACAGTATTACAATCAGAAGTCTGGAAAATGCCTGCAGATATGCATCCTCTTTCCCAGTGGATTTTGCCGCAGTATTTTACAAAAATCTCATGGAGATAAAAGAAATTCAGATGAAGATCCAAAATTGTGTAAGTTTTCAGAAATGGATGCAAAAAAACAACAGATATTTGTGTTAGAGGTGAAACGATGTTTGATGTACAGATATCAAAAAGGATTTTAAAAAGATTAACAGAAACAAGAGCGCAGGTCATAGGGAGATATCCGTTTTTTGGAAGTCTCCTGATACATCTCCGCTTTGGTCTGGGAGAATGCCAAACCGCGTTTACCGATATGGAGCGTATTGTATTTGATCCGGCTTTTGTAGATCGTCTGGGGGAAGAGGAGCTGATCTTTGTAATGCTGCATGAAGTGATGCATTGTGCACTCGATCACTGCAGTCGTATAAAGAGCTTTCAGCACCGTGTGTTCAATGTTGCATGTGATATTGTGGTAAATTCTAATATTATGGAAGTGATGGGCGTATCGGAATTTGAGCTGGATGGCGAAAATGTGATGCATCTTGCTCCGGATGGAACGGAAGGTGTCCTGCATACGGCAGAAGAGGTCTATTTTATGCTAATGGATCAATACAAAAATTGGGATTCAAAGGTGAAGATCGATGTGGATGCATGGGCAGAAAAAGAAGGCGGTAAGGCGGATACACATGAGCCATGGAGAAATATGACGGTTGAGCCTTATATCAAGGATGAGTGGAAAGCCAAAGTCATCAATACCAATTCTAAATATGAAGGCAAAGGGGGAACACCTTCTGCGATCCGAACCTTTGTGAAAGAGTTCCAGTATAAGTCAAAACTGAACTGGAAAGATTTATTCAGAGAATTTATCCAGCTTCATTATGATGAGTATGATTACACCTACAGTCCGCCGGACAGAAGATATATCGAATTTGATATCTGGGTAGAATCGTTTCGCGTGATTGAAACGGAGATCGTGGAAGATATCTGGTTCTGCATTGATTCATCAGGCTCTGTGTCAGATAAGACGCTGAACAAATTTTATTTGGAGGTTAAGGCAGCGATTGAACAGTATCGAGGATTGGCGGGAAAGCTTTCTTTTTTCGATACGAAGGTAACAGAGCCAATCGAATTTTCGAATATAGAAGATCTGCGAGAGGTCAAAGCTGTTGGGAGAGGTGGTACAAGTTTCCGTGAGATTTTCCGATATATGAAAGAGTATATGATGCAGGATCTTCCAATTGGAATCGTGGTTCTTACGGATGGCTATGCCTATTTTCCAAAAGAAGAAGAGGCATGCGGGGTACCTGTTTTGTGGATCATCATGGACAGCAATGTACAGCCGCCGTGGGGAATGTCTGTGCATGTGAAAAGTAGTGAAAATGATGGTTAATTCTATACACTTGCTGTTAGGAAATATGGTATACTTGCAACAAGATAACGTGCAAGGGGGATAAAATTTATGGAACACGTATTTTCAGGAGAAACGAAAGCGATCAATGAGGTTCGCTTCAGTGATAAATGGTATCCGGATTTTGAGGAAGAAAGAGTAGATTGGGATAAATTGATAGAGAATGACACGGTCAGAAAATTTATGGGAAGTCTGAAATTCGTCCCACTCTATCAGTATATTACAAATTATCTTTTTTATTGGTTTTACAAGAAACAGCCTGCTTCAGAGATGACGGAAGAGATGCTGGATGATTTGAAAGAGAAGACAGCAGCAGAGTTTATCAAGAATAAGATGCCGGATGCGAAGTGCAAGCCAGCCCATATCCGAGAAATTCTGACAACGGAGTGGAGCAGAGAATGGGATAACTTTGAAAATGCAAGTACGGAGAGAATTATAGAGTTGGCACTTGGGCTGAACCTTCCAATAGAAGACGTGGAAGAACTCTTGCAAAAAGCGGTGAAGCGAGCAGGGTTTAACTATCATGATCCAGACGAATTACTTACATACTGTGTGATCCGTTACCAGAAAGAGGATCGCTATCGTTGTCTGGAAGCATTAAAACGTGATTATAAAAAGCTTTCCCAAGTGGACGACCCAGAAGAGATTGCGGAGAGACGAGAGACAGAAGAAGTCCGCGATGAACTGGAATCGATTATGGAAGGAGAGATTTATGCTTCCAATGTGTATGAGATGGAAAACCTGAATCCATCCTTGAAATATTTTCTGGAAAAACAGAAGGCAGATCAGATTTCAGCAAGAACGGCAGCAATGATGTTTGATAAGTTGTATCAGGAAATGATCGGGAAATGTTCGAATGAGATTCTTGCATATAAAGAAGCATACAGAGCTTCTGAAAAAGGTTCTTTTGCAGAGACAAAGTTAAAGATTACTTATGATGCCGAACAGGAAGTAGTGATCCCAATGGGCACTGTTTTCTATGCAAAGAAAAAGGACAAAAAATATGGAACTGTTTACATTGAATTCCAGACTGTGAGAGAAGAAAGGCTGCCTGCCTGTGATTATGTAGAAGTTGCAGTTCCGATCAAAGGAAAAACGAAGTATCAAGTTGAAAAAAACAAAAAACAGACTCCGGGTTATATTAAAAAACAAGAAGCACTGATCCTAAAAGACACAGAGGAGATCACAGGACTGAAAGAGATTTACACAGAGTCAACTGTAAAATATTCAGGCAAGCCAGGAAGCATGGAGTATGCAGACGGCGTATTGACTGTGAAAGCAGTACCGGGAACAGAGATTTTAGAAGGTACTGTATTTTGCTATGGAGATTGGGAATATGTTTCTACGGAAGATGTTATGGCAGAGGCAGTGGAAAAGATTGACGTGGAAAGTGTTACAGCATATGACGCGGGTGTGACTGTAACAGATACAAATACCATTGTGTATATGAAAAAGCCAATAGAAGGTATTCTGGATGTGACAAATCCAAAACCAGTTAAGATGAAAGAGATTACGAATAAAATTTCAAAAGAAGTATTTCGTGAATATTTGTATGGTCACAATCTTCTGGATTTGGCGGCGGGAGAAGAGAAGGACATTGCACCACTTCTTGGAAGATGGTTTACAGAGACAGAGATCACAAGTGTTCGTTTCTCCAAGATCCAGAAACAACTGGAAGCAAAAAGAAAGAGTGATATGCAAAAGAATGAAGTCAGAAGATGTGACATCATTACCATGGCGTTCTTATCTTTTTGTGCAAATATGACAGAAGAGGATTTCGATGGAAGCGAAGAGTGCTTAAGAGCGGTATACAATGATTTTCTGGATGTGGTAGATACCGCACTGGAAGAATGCAGAATGATGCCGTTCTATCTTGCGAATCCATACGAACGCCTTTTAGCTTATTTATTAGTAACAGATACTCCTGTGGATTCGCTTCGAAATATGTGGGTCATTGTAAATGCAGGAAGGAGAAACATGAATGAATAATTACGAGCGCATTCCTTTAAAGAAAGGAGAGGTTCTACATCTAAAATTAAAAGATTCCAGAGGAGAGACATATTTTCAGGAGGCAGAGATCGAAGAATTCCTTGATGGAGGCGGATCATGTCTAAGTTATATTGTAAATCTGCAAAAAGATAACAGACATTCCAGCCGCATGATCATGAAAGAATTTTATCCGATCATACAAGGAGTTGAGATACGCCGAGAAGGGAAAAAGCTGAAATTTATCACAGATGAAAAAACAAGATGGCAGATCTGTGCAGCAAAGCTTCGATTTGAAGAATCTTATGAAATGCAGAATCGATTGTCTGGAAGTGATGCTATGGAGATCATGGTGAAACCATATCAGATGGCGGAATACGGAGACAGTCTGTATCTGCTTAGTGAGACGAACAAGGGACAGGTACTGAGTTCGGTAGAGTTTCAAAACTTTTCTCAGAAAATATGGGTGATCTATCGATTGGCAGAGGCAGTGCAGCTTCTGCATGAACAGGGCTATCTGTACATGGATATCAAACCAAAGAATATTCTATGGATTGAATCACAGCAGATCGTGAAGCTGTTTGATGTGGACAGTCTGATTCCTTATAAAAATTTAGAAGATGTACATGAAATGTATGTGACAGAACCTTATGTCGCTCCGGAAAAAAAGCATTTGGATAAATGGTTTGAATACAAAAAGAAAGATTATCTAAGACCATCCTGGGACATTTACTGTCTGGGACTGCTCTTATTTGAGCTGATATTCGAACGTTTTCCAACGAAAGAAGACCAGGAAACAAGATGGGGAAAAGCAGGTGAGCTGGAACGCATCTGTGAACAAAATGGTTATGACGACAGCGTTTGTGATTTAATAAAAGATATATTAAAACATTCATTCAATCACTCGTTTGTTGCACGTTATAAGAAAGTGCAGGAAATGTGTGAGGCATTGAATGAATTAAAGGTCAGAGTAGATGCGCGAGCATTTATTACGAAGAAAGAATTTGTGCGCGCAAATGCAACGATGAAGGCATACTATATGCTGGATCGCTGGCCAATTTATAAATATGGAAAGAAAACAGAAGGCGATAGAGACATTTTGGACGTTTCGATTATCGGTGAGCATGGAATGCGAGAAGAATTTGTGAAAGCAATTTATTCCTGCGTACATATGCTGAATACTACCTTACGCCTTCGGATTTATGCACCAGATGTAAGAGAATTCTGGACAAAACTAGAAGAAAAAAATCCGTTGCTGGGAGAAACGATCAGACTCTTTCTAAATGGAAAGGAAACTGTGAGAGAGCTTAATAAAAGTGTATGTCTGGAGCCAATCGCAGAGATTTATCTATATGAAAAGAAAGATGTTGTAAGACTTCAGTCGGATTACATTATTTTATTGGAAGGAAAGAGCGAATGCAGGAGCATTGTCCGACGCATTCAGGAAAAATATAAAGAGAATCATCAAAAATTAATCGCATATCTGGATGATGGAACGAATTATCTGCAGGCGGAAGGACCGCTTCTTGTGCCGATCAGTCTGACGGATAAATGTTCTTATTATGATGAAAAGCTGTTAAAGTCAGAGTTATTGCAGAGAGCATTGCACGTTCATGCGCTCTATTATCGAGACAATCATAAGAGGGCAACCTGGAATGAGATCCGAGAAGATTTTGAAAGCAATATTTATAGTATCGAATCTTCGATGAGATCTGCGTTGACGGTGAAGTATAAGCTAAGTTCCATTGGACTGGATGCAGACAATAAATCGATCGCAAATATTTATTTCGAGAAGGTACTTGCAAAAGACCAAGATGCAAAAGAGAGGTTTGATCAACTTGCAGCATTGGAGCATGTAAGCTGGAGTTCTTTTTTGATTATAAATGGATGGAATGTGCCAACGAAGAAGCAGATTGAGGAATATGCATTTGTCGGGAGAAACGATTTTAAAGAGAAAAAAATGCATCTTCATCCTTGTCTCGTGGAAAGCAGACCGGGGCGCGGACTTGCAGAATGGTCGCACAAAGACTGGGAAGAGGCACTGGAGAATGTAGATGCAATGGCAGCATTAGATGGACTGGATCGACTGAGTGTGGAACTGCATCATGTTGCAGGGAAAAAGGTTCCGGAGGCGGTCAAAAAAGTGGATAACCTGATGGAGAGCCTGGGCGAGCTGGTGATGAAGTATTATGCCGAGGAACTATTTAAGGCGTTTAACTGGCTTGGACTGATCAGGGACAGAATTTTCGCAGGGAAAAATGCTGTGGAAGCGGTCTGGAAACAGGCAAAAGCAAATTTTCAGAGCGCGCTGCAAAAACTGGAGATTTCCAATCCGCAGTTTGAAGAACTTCTGGCAAGAATTGATTTGGAGATGCGCGTGATCCATGAGTATTATGCATTCCATGATTATAAAGAATCGGATGAGGCTATGATCTATGGAATCCCATATATTTTGGGCGGAGAGAAAACAAAGTGTGTAATGCGTCCCTATATTTCAGGAATACAAAACCGATGGAAGAATCTTTTGCTTTCACTGTATTTAGAGCCAGAGGAATTGATCTTTATTTCCAAAGAGCGAAACGAAGCGGAAATGAAATTTTATCAACACTTCTTGCATGAGCGAGGAATTCGTACAAAAGTAAGTATGAGAGATACAGAGATCGCGCCGGAGGATAAGCAAAGTACGGTGTGGGATGTAACTGGATGGCAATCGGGGGATTACAGACGAAGAGAAAATGAAATCTATGCCGCGCTTTTGGATGGAGAGATCACGGGTCTGCCAAATTATGTGCGAGGTACATTTACAAGGGATATTCATTTAAATGTGAAGGAAATCTTTGAATTATTTGGAGTAAACTTTTACATGGATCCAAAAGAAGAGATCGCGTTGTCATTGGGTGGATGTTACCAGAAGATATGGGCCGCATATCAGAATATTCCATTGAACTCATGGGAAAGACTGACAGAGAAACTGACTCAGTTGGAAAAAGAAAAGCTTTATGTCCTGCCGATGGAAAAAGAAACGGAGACGCAGATCTATTGGACAATTCCGGTAAATGGAAGAGCGATCATCGATGCGCAGATTCATAAGGTATTGATGAACTGTAAGAAAGAAGGATTCATAGAAGAGTACTTTTTACCAGGAGAAGAGGATGAACTTTCTGTCTGGATAAAAACGAAATCGGCCGGTATCTTTGCAATTTTAAATCAGTTGATCCAGCTGGCGAATGAGGAACCGCTGCGCCATCAGTTTTATATGGAGCAGGGGGCAGAATGGCTGATCAAAGATAAAAGTCTGTATACATCTTGTGACGTGGATGAAGAACTGGAAAACGTTTTACGTATTCTGGAGGAGCATGGAAAAGACAGAACAAGGCAGCAGGTGATTTTGCAGAATCTAAAAGTAAAGAATGGAATCTGCACGTTTAAGTATGCAAATGAAGGTGTGAAAAACTGTCTGCAAAGTAAAGATATGATTCTGGATGTGGTTTTATATTATGCATGCCTCAATACAGAATTGTTTGATGATATAGAGATCGGAATGGAAAGCGGTATCTGGGGAAGTGGAAAGACCAAGATGAATGCAGTGATCGGCGGTCTGGAATGGATCGATGGGGAATACAAAATCGTGTTACATTGTAAAAAAGATTATTTTGATTTATCAGGAGCGTCAGAGGAAGAGATTTTCTATCATGAAAGAAATGTGAGCGAAAAGGAATTGCAGGAACAGATACGAACATTTTTTCAGGAATCCGAAGAAAATTAAGCAGAAAGAAGGAGATAGGATGGAAGGTTTAGAAAATTTAATGGAAGCATTGGCAGAAAATGTGCACGAAGAGTGGATGAGAGGCCGCATCAAGCAAGGCTGGACTTATGGGGAAAAGAGAGACGATGATAAGAAACAGACTCCTTGCATGGTGCCATATAATGAACTTCCAGAAGAGGAAAAAGAATATGATCGTCAGACTGCAAGAGCGACGATTCAATTTATCCTGGATAATGGGTATAAAATTGTAAAAGAGTAACTTTAGAGGAAAACGAAATGAAAGAAACACATAGTGTTTTTATCAGTTATAAGTCGGAAGAATATAACGATGCGAACTGGATAAAGACGACGTTGGAAAACAATGGAATAAAGTGCTGGATGGCTCCGCTCAGTATCACTGGCGGGGCTAGCTATGCGTCAGAGATTCCAAAAGCAATCCGGGAGTGTAAGATTTTTGTGTTGCTTTTGTCTGAAAAGGCACAGGAATCTAAGTGGGTTCCGCGTGAACTGGATCAGGCGATCAACGAAGAAAAAATTATCATGCCATTTGTCATAAAGCAGTGTGCTTTGAAGGATGATTTTAATTTCTATCTGTCAAATGTGCAAAGGTATGACGCTTATGTCAATAAATCGGTTGCCATGGAAAAAATGATCAAAGAAATCAAAGCGATTTTGAAGATCGAAGAAGAAGTGCAGCAGATAGATGCGAAGGAAAATGAGCCAAAGAAATCAAAAGTGCCTAGAACGCGGAAAAAGCAGAGCTTGACGAAGAAGAAAAAAATATATGGAATTGCGGGTGCGTTCATCCTCGTTTTGGCTTTTTTGGGGATCTTTTGGATTTCGGGAGGTTTTACAAAAAAGGTGACGATGGGCGGAAAAGAAGTGGCACAGGATACCTCTTATCTGAGCCTTCAGGATACAGAACTCACGAAGAAGGATTTGGAACTCATTGCAGGATTGGAAAACCTCACGACACTGATACTTAGGAACTGTACATTACCAGATACAGATTTAAGTGACTGTCTTGGCGAAACTCTAGTGGTATTGGAGCTTCAGAATTGTGGCATTACGGATGAACAGCTCGCCAGCATTGATTTTGAAAAATTGACGAAACTGGCTTCGCTGAATCTGCAAGAAAATGCAGAGCTCTCTGATCTGAGTGTGATCCGGGATGTGACGGATACGCTGCGTATCCTGAATATCAGTGATACGGGCATTCAGGATCTGGAAGTGGTAGAGGAATGTAGCGAGCTGCGGGAATTTTCGGCCGAAAACCTGGGACTGGAAGACGTTTCTGCAATCAAAAACTGCTCAAAACTGCAAAAACTCTGTCTGGATGGAAACAAGCTGCAGTCACTGGAGATACTTTCAGAGTTTACGGAGCTTCAGAGTGTCAGTGTGAATGACAATCAGCTTTCGAACCTGAAGGGGCTAGAAAAAAATATCCGTCTGACAGAAATTTACGCAGGATATAACAACCTTACGAATTTAGAAGGGCTGGAAAATACAACTTTATTAACGTATGTATTTTTGAATCATAATAGCATCACAGATATTTCTATTCTGGAAAAGTCTGCAGCAACTTTGGAAGCGGTTTATCTCAACGATAACAAGTTAGAAAATCTCGCGTCACTGGCAAATGATACTGCACTGAAATATCTTAGTGCAGACGGCAATCAGATTGCGTCTGTTGCAGCACTTTCCGATTGCAGCAAGCTGGAGCAATTGTCACTTGCGCATAATCAGATCCGTTCACTGGAAGAAATTCAGAATTGTGTAGGAATTACTTATCTGAATCTTGCAGGAAACGAGATTACAGATATGAGAATATTGGCAGAGATATCCTGGGGGAAGACAGAAAATCTTGTGTGGAATTTAAGTGACAATCAGATTACAACACTTGCATTGCCTCAGGGGGTAAAATTTACTTTTCTGGATCTGCATGGAAATGCGATCACAAATCTGGATGTGATTTCTTGGGTAAGCGGAAGCAGAGTCGCATTCCAGTATGCCGATGGGGCAGATTACAGCAAGATAAAGACGGCAGGGTTTAATTATTATTTCATCTTAGACTGTCCTTTGGATCAGCAGATTGCAGTAGAAGATGTGCTTGGGAAATACAAAGTAAAATTCGCAGAACCAGGAGAAGTAGACACAGAAATGGAAACGTATATACCACGGAAGATCAAAGGAGTGGAAGTGTATTACGGAGTAGAGTAATTTTAGTCAAAAGAGGACTTGATTTCTCAAATCCTCCAGTTTATAATCAAATCAAGAAAGGTATTCAGATGCAAGATCTGATGCCCTCTGTAAATTTAATTATCTATAATAAGTTATAGCATCCATAAACTTTTCGAGGAGTCATGTGGATGCTATTCTTTTTGTTCCAGTCAGTTAAAAAAATTAAATTCCCCTCGCATGATATAAACATAATCAGAGGTTAGAAATGAAAGGTTGTGTTTATATGGATAATATTTTTAAAAAATCAGAATGGGAGTTAGAGGAAGCCTTAAAAAGTATTGAAGATAAAATTGTGGACGTAGACTACGATCCTGCAAGACGAAATGTGAGAGCATTAAAATGTATTAAGTTGGTAATACGTTATTTAAAGAAGATGGATGAGTCTGCGCAAACAATTCCAAATGCAATCAGACAGTTTGCCTTTATCTTACGAACAGGTGAGTTCCGATATATTTCACAGGAAAGACCAATGGAAAATGTCTTTTTTGAATTTCTTTCACCTTTGGAAGAGGCTACTTATCAGTTAATGAAAGATACTGTTTATGCAGCAAAATGGTTAGTCTGCTATTCTGATGTGTATGAAAAAGAGGATGAAGAAAAAAGAAAACAGGTGCGAAAAGCATTTATTGGCATCATTTTAGAAGAACGCAAATGGGAAAGAAAGAGAGAGGAAAAGAAAAAACAAGAAGAACTTAGAAGGGTACTGGAAGAAATAGAGTGCGAGGAAGACGACGAAGAAGAAGAGGAAAATGAGGAAGAAGCACTTTATGCACGCTTGTATCAGCATTTGGATAAATATGTTGTGGGCCAGGAAGATGTGAAAAAGACAATCACAATGGCAGTATACCGCTACATCAAGCATGGAAAACGTAATCCTGTTCTGATGATCGGTCCAACAGGCTGCGGCAAGAACTATCTTATGGAAAAGCTGGCAGAGTTTGAAGACGTGAGAAATGAGATGATAGTGTATACATATGATGCATCTGGACTTACATCTGCCGGATATAAAGGAAATGACGTTATGGATATTTTCACAGGTTTCAAAAAGGCATCTCATATAAAAGGAAAGAGCTGCAAGAAAGGGATCATTTATCTGGACGAAATTGATAAGATCGTCATGCCAAATACAGACGGTAATGGTGAGAATACAAATGCATTCGTGCAGCATCAGCTCCTTTCCGCAATCGCAGGAACTGCAGAAATTTCCGGAGTGGATACAAAGAATATCTTATTCATTTTAGGCGGAGCATTTGGACAGTTAGACGAACTTGGAAAAGAGAAACAGACTTCTTTCGGTTTTGGAACTCAGGAAAGTATCTGGGAAAAGGAAAGTGATGCAACACTTCGTGAGAATCTGGTAGCCTATGGAGCACAGAAAGAGTTTCTGGGAAGAATCAATTCTATCGTAAGAATGAGACGTTTGAATCAGGAAGAACTCAAGAAAATTTTGCTTCATGAAGAAACAGGCGTCCTGAATTTAAAGAAACAGGAATTTGCATTTGATGGTCTTGAGTTAGAATTCCAGAACGAGGTTGTCGATCTGATCGCAGAGAAGGTCTACAAAGAGAACCTTGGAGCACGTTCCGCTGTGAATATTGTAGAGACACTTCTTGGCAACTACGATTTTGAAATGCTGATGAACGGAGATACAAAGATGATCGTACATGCCGGAATGTTAAAAGGCGAAGAGCCTTTCTTCGAAAGAGAGGAAGAAAAAGAAAAATTTGAATTATCATAAAAAATGAAGGCTTTCTACCGTTGAAATTATGAAAACAACGGTAGGGAGCCTTTGTTTATATGCATATGTCCAAAAGCAATCCGTATCAAAAAAATATTTTTCGCGGGGAATGTTATAACTATTTCATAATTCAAGGAGTATGAGAGAAAAAGGAGAAGGCGAGTATGAAAATGGTAAGAAAATGGAAACGTATTGTAGCAGGTTTATTCGTAGCGGTAATGTGCATGGCATATTTGCCAGTGTCGATGTCAGTAACTGCAGCCGATGCAGACAGTCAAAATATGTATGAAAACGCAGTTGCAGCAAGCAACGTGCTGACAGAAGGACACGATATCATTTTGGTTCCAGACAATAGTGAGAGCATGTGGACTCAGCAGTCCCAGCGAGATCAGGCGCTTCGAAGCATCTGTTCACTGGCAGCAGGTTCTGATACAAGAATCGGTGTGGTGTATTTTGCAAAAGAAATTTACAGCACACTGAACCTTACATCCGTGGCAGATGAAACAGGATTGAAGACAGTAACGGAGTTCTTAAATATGAGAGAACGAGACAGAAGCAACTGGGATACCAACATTGGAGCAGCACTCGAGGCTGCAAGAGGGATGTTTGAAAATCAGGATACTTCCAGACACAGAAGCATCATCTTGTTCAGCGATGGGATTAATACAACAAGCAATGCCGATGCCAAGACAAGACAGCAAGTCAAACTCTTGCAGGAAGAGGGCGTAGACATCTACTGCGTATACCTGCAAAAGAAAGCAAACGAAGAAGATTACTTAAAAAGCATTGTAAATTATTTTGATTCGGAAAATACATACGATCAAGAACGTTTCAAAAAAGTGACAAACAGTGAAGTGGACACGCTTACAGAAGAATTTGCAAAAGTATTTTATGCAGCAAAAAACAACATGAAATACGGTGAGATCAGCTTTGATTCCACAGGAAAATGCAATTTCTATATTCCAGATCTGGGTGTTTCCAGAATCCAGTTCTATCTCAAAGGCGACAGCAATTTTGGGGTGAGACTGGAAGGACCAGAAGATCAGGAAATCAATTACCTCGCAGATGAAAATAGCTGGTATGTGTCTGTGGAAGAGCCGGTAGTAGGCGAATGGGAACTTTCCGTACTTGCAGACGATCCAGAGCAGATCAAAGGAACAGCAGCTTATTATGCTGACATTCTGGCATATGCAGAAGTAGTAGATGTAAAAGAAGAGACAGAAGGGATTTTCAAAAACCAATCAGTGAAGATCAAAGCCTGTTTCTTTGATACAGACGGAAATGAAATTCAATCTGATGACACAAAAGATGTGACTGCAAAGGTAATTCTCACAGGTGAGTCTGGAGAAAGAACTGAAAAAGAGCTTACCCTGTCAAATACAGGTTCTGGTTATGAAAGTGATGCATTTACATTTGATGCTTATGGTGAGTATGCACTGCAGCTCAGAATTCAGTATGAAGATTTCATTGATCTGACATATGAGTTTGCAGGAGAAGAGATTGGTGGACATGCACCAGTGATAAACAATCAGTCCGGGATATTTTTCGCAGAAAAAGTCAAAGACGGATATCAATTCACTTACAACACAGAAGAACTGTTTCAGGATCCAGAAGAGGAAGCTGTTACATTCGATGTGGTGCAGATGAATGCAGGAAATCAGGTAAATGTAACAGAAGAAAATGGTGTGATCGTGATTCACACACAAACATGTGGAGATGTAAAATTTGCACTTGATTTAACAGACGAGGCAGGTCTTACTTCCCGCTTAATGATGGAAGGAAAGGTGTTAAATAAGAAAATGGTAGATATGATTTTAATGGCAGTTGCAGCATTATTTGCTGGATTGATTGTAATCGTGATCAGTAAGAAGAACAGAAAAAGAAATCTTGGAAGACAAATCGCAGCAGAAGATGCAGCACTTGTGACAAAAGGTGAAAATGCGATCCAAATCTGCAGAAAGATAGATGCACGTCCTTCTGAAGAAGTGGAACAGGCATGGGAAACTTTGATCGAGAACATCAAGGAAACCTGTGAAGAACTGCAGAAAGAACAAATTGAACAATTTGAATTACAGGAATATCTGCAGAATGATTTTCTGGATAAGAAGTTCAAAAAATTAAATCGATGCAAACAGATTATAAAAGAAAAAAGAGCTTATCTTTCTGACTGCTTAGGTATTTCTCCAGATAAAAAGCCATCCAAAGAGCTTTTGAAGAAATATCAAAACTATAATGCAGAGGCAGCAAAGGCAGTTCAGGTATTAAGTGAGGAAGCAGAAGCATACCAGAAAGAACTTGTGTTATTGGAAGAAGAATCCGATATGGTAAGTGAAAAATACGTGGAAGTAACAGAAGCGATGGAAACACCGATCAAATGTGATCTGTTCTTAAACTGGCGTGAATATATCGGGGATAAATCTTGCAAGCATAAAGGCGAATATCTCAAAGGCTGCTATAGTCTGGACAGTGTCTCTTTATTGACAAGAAGAGGTACTAAAACTGTGAAAGATATTTTGAAAAATGAAAGTTCTGGAATCTATGTCTATGGATATGAAAACGAAGACGAGGAACCAGGATTGGAACTTCGCAGCAACGAGGCGTTCACAATCCGCAATGATGCTTCCGGAGCAGATGCCAGAAAGACAAAAAAAGCTGTCATTATGAGAGGTGAAGTGTACAGAGTCATCTCGGCTGTTGGTGAAATGAAAATTGAAGTACTTTAAGAGAGGGGAAAAACACATGTTAAACTTTTGTCCATTTGATTTCCAAAAAATTAGAGATTTAGATGACCTTGCATATGAATTGATCTTTATGCATGGTCATGATCTGGATGAACTGAAGAAGAAACTTAATGGTGATGCAAATTTTATTAAAGCAGAAGAAGACAAAAAACGAAAAGATGCGTTTGCAGATTCTTCCAAACGTTACATTTTGAAGGCAACCAATGGAAGAAAGAACGAAGTGAATGGTTTGAAAAAGCTGCTTAGACTGATTGACAGTGAGATCGAAGATGCAGATGACAGACGCCAGACAACAGACGGTTTTGAACGCAGTGATGAGAAGGATCTGGAAACATTTGCTGAAATAGAATATGAAAAACTGGAAGATGGGGTATACGAATTCAGATATGTTGCAACAGATGAAACGATGGGTGGCGTGTTCATGCGCGCATACCCATGCTGCCCAAGCTGTCACAGCAGATTTCCAAAAGGCTGGTTTGATGCAGATGACTTTTGTGCAATCGACTTCATGGCAAAGAAAGGGCATGGCAAGACCACGCTCTTATTGTCTCTGATGGCAAACAACTGGAAGGCGCTGCAAAGACCAGGAGAAGGCTGGCAGATTTCGGCTGCACATGACAGACACAGAAATCTGGATTTCTGGTACTCCAGATATCAGGAAATGTCAGATGAGATGACAAAAAAGACAGCAAGAAGAAAAGACTGTTTCTGCCCAGACAGTACGCAGGTAGATAAATGGGTGTCCCCAGTCTTTTTGAAAGCAAAATATCAGGACAAATTGATGATCGTTGGACTTTATGACAATTCAGGTGAAAATCTGGAACACATCGATGAACATGATGTGAGAATGCTGGCATTGTCCAATATGTTTGCACATATTTATCTGATTGAACCATCCCAGATGCATGTGGCACTCATGCAGGAGTCTTCTTCGGACAAAGAAGGGGCTATGAAACTGATGTCCATCGAAGAACAGGGCGAATTCCAGAAACTGCATGATGGAGATCGAATCCTGGCAAGAGAGCTGCTTACAGCAGCAAAGATGCCTGTACCAGAAGGACAGACAGATGCGATGGATATGGTCTCAGAATATATCTCATTCATGGAAGATCTGGATCTAGAAGATGTACTTGCAGACCAGCACATCTGTGCAACCATCATCAAGAGCGATCTGCTCAAAGAGCTGGATGAAGTAAATAACATTGAAAACGCATCGTATTTATTTGCAAATACGGCGGGAAATGTATTCCAGAACCAGATCGCAAGACAGCGTATCACAAAGAAAGTCTTTGAAGAACTGGTATTTTCTGATCCAGATACAGACAAAGAGATCCTGGAGTCATTTGGTTCCGTTTCTTATCACTGTGTCAGCGCGATTGGATGCGATACCGAAGAAAAAGAGGTATTTGTGACTGCGACAAAAACAGTAAACAATGAAGAAGTCGAAATGAAGGATTCGATCGGGAAGAAGAGGGTGCTGAAAGGAGAATATGCTCCAATCCGTATCGCAGATCCAATCATGAACTGTTTACAAAAAAGAGTAGAAATGCTTGGGTGGTAGGAAAGCTGCTGCCCAAGAGTATAGGAGATAGCATATGAAATTTGAACAGGCATTTTATACTTGGGGTTTGGAACAATTGTCATTTGCAAAAGAAGGACTTGGAATTTGTGCATCCAGTAATCTGGAGGATGCATTCCTCAAAAAATGTATGACGATCGGTTCTAAGCTGAATTCAGAAGGAACAGAACGAACAGCAGAATTCGTATTATATTCACCAGAATTTGAATCCTTTATCGGAATCGGAATCAGTCCTCGTGACAGCAGAGGTGATAAGCGAATCAACAAGCTGTGTCATTTTTATATTCCGGCAGAAAGAGGAGAGATCCAGGAGCCGGCAGATTATTTACTGGAATATCCATTTCAAAAAGTGGTAGCAGGACAGGAACTGAGCCAGCAGGAAATCGGGAAGAAGGAATACGACTATTCTGAGATTCTGGCCAGATACCATTACGATGCATCTGAAGAAAACAATCAAAGACGTCTTGCGAAACTTTTGTGGAAGGCATTCCGCTGCGCATTTGGGGAAGATGAAAAACTATTTTTCGTCATTGACCGTGGGGTACATCCAGATATGGACGAAGATGCAAACATGGCAAGAGAGATCACATGGCTGCTCTGCATGCTGATGCCTAGACCAGTCAATGAAAAAAATCTCTATTACAAACAATTGTCGTATGGAGTTTATACGAATGAAAATACAGATCTTGTAAGATTTATTTTTACAGATCGATTGAATCCAGAAGAAAATCAGCTTCTTGTGGATCAGTCAGTCAAAGAAGAGGAAGAGATTCCTGCAATTTATGTAAAGATGGCAGAATGTGCCCAGGAATCGCTGGAGGCATTTCATCAGTTTCTTGCAGCACTTTTTTCAGGACAGATCGCAAATCGATTAGAGTATACAAAATTACAGAAATCCTATTATTGCTGGAAAATGAGTCAGGCAGTTCCAGTGACCAGACAGGAAATGAACGAAGAATTCTGTAAAGTGCGTATGATCGTGAAAAACAAGGCGGACAGAAAAGCGTGGCTGCAATATCTGGGATTGACAGAAGAACTGACAATGGACGACATGATCGATTACTGGCAGGATGCAGTCCGTCCTCTGCTTGGAAAGTATGAGGAACTTACCGAAGAAGAACAAACGCTTTTAAAAAACGTGACAGAAAAATTCTTATGCAGAATGTATCAGAAGCACCGAAAAAATTATCGTGTCATGGTCAGAAAGATTCCAGCACAGCTTCAGAAAGAAATCCTGTGTGAATTACATCAAAAAGACAGCTCTTATTTAGAGGAAGAATATCGCAGTATCGATTCTGTCGAGGATTTCAATACTTTTGCAGATACCTATGCATTTTTCCGCCAGGAAGCAGCATTTGTAGAAAATCTGATGAAGACCGCTATGGAACTTCATGAAGATTCAGACCGTGCGGGAAGAAATCGTATCTTTGAGATCATGGGTCAGTTAGATGGAGAGGCATGGAAGGAATACTATACAGCCGAAGTGAGCCGCAGACTGGAACAGGAGACAATAGAAGAACTGGCAGAAAGAGACTATGCAGAGCTGCGATTTGATGTCTGCAAAGAAAAATGGCTTCAGAAAATGTGCCGCCACATGGAGGAAGAGTTGGAAGAAGAACAGAATCTTTCGGATACAGTCTATGAAAATCTGCTTGCAAAATTACACGAAATTTGTCGAATGAATGATAAGCAGGTGAAAAAATTTGTCGAAACACTGTGGGAATGTGCATACAGACATCCAAAGAGAATCAAGCGCTGCCTGCAGTTCCAGTTCTCACAGAGTATCTGGATCAAACCGCACAGTATCTGGTCAGAGGTAACATGCAAAGATTATGAATACTTGTATGGGATTTTAAAAGAGCATCCTGATTGGGAAGAAACATTAAGCCAGGATCAGGCTGGAATATCGGAACACAGTTTTGCGTGCAGGAGTTATTTCTTATGGAAAAAGGTATATGTGGGCTGCAAGGTGGAAAGAAGAGATATGCCTGATTTCAGTTACAACCGCATAGGAAAGAGATTTTTAAATTACAAGGAAGAAAAAGAATTAAGAGAACTTCTTCAGACCTTGCAAAAGATGATTTTAGAAAAACAGCATTATACATACATTGCAGAAGATGTTTTCAATTATTTCTTCTTACATCTGGAAGAACAGAAGCTGATCGGAGTGACAGAGAGAAAACTCAGAAAAAGAGAACGCTTCAAAGAGATTCGAAACTGCCATAAAACATTTGCAGATGCTGTCAAAAGCATCGAATACTGTTTTGAAAACAGAGAAGTTTTCCAGGAATGGAAACAGCTTAAGCAGTTTTTGGTACTTTCTGATTACGAAGAGATGGAAGTGACAAAGGAAAATTATTCGGATATCTGCAGTCTGCTTCGCAAAGAACAGGGAGATTTCGAAGAAATTCTGGAAAAGATTCGAGAAAATAAGGAGGCGTTCGAGAAAATGATGCAGAAAGAATGTAAAGCATTAGAAGAAGAAATTCAGGCGTTTGAGAAAGAAGCAGAAAATATTCAGCAGCAGATTGAAGAACTTCAGCAAAAGAAGAAAACATACAAGAATTTAATGAAAGAGAAACAAATCAAATTGCTGGAACTGCAGGAGATGACAGGCGTAAAAGAGCAGCCAAGAAAGGAGTATGTGAAAAGGGAAGAACTTCCATCCTTTGTCACAGCACATCTTCCAGAGCAAGAGAAGGAAGAAGAAAGGCATCTGTCAGCAATTGAGATCATCAACAACGCGGCCTTCTAAGAGGCCGTATTGTATGAAAAAAATATATATCGGCGTAAGTTTATAATTGGAAATAAGAAAACTTAGGAGGAAAAAAACATGGTAGGAAAAGTAATGACCGCGTGTGTGATTTTAGTTGTGCTGGCATTTATTGGTTTTGTGCTAAAAGACCAGTTAAAGAAAGTAAGTATGAAAAAGCTGGATAAGAGCGTTAAGGATGTCATTCCGAAAAAGGCGACACTGTATAATGGTCCGATCTTAAATGTAAGAATGAAAAAAGGAGAACCATGGCAGGAATATACGATTAAAAAAGAAAAATTTACAGTCGGAAGATCAAAATTCTGTGATCTTGTCGTAGATTTGGATTATTTTTCGGACAAGCAGTTTGAAATCTGCCGTTATCAAGACGGCAATTCAGAATATTTCGCATTGGTAAGCTATGGCAAGGTAAACCGAACAAAATTTGAGAATGACGATACTTATATCTTTTTGGATTACAAGGATGAGATCGAGTTGGAAGATCGTGACATTTTCTATGTAGGAGATGTGAAATTCGTGATCGATACACCAGTACAGACAGCAAGACCAAATACTGGAACCACGCAGCCAGCCAGAAAAGGAAGTGCTGCCCCAAAGAAAGAGCGTTTTGCAAAGAAAGAAGAGGCTGCCACACAGGAAGCAGATTATAGAAAAGAAGCACGTAAGTTTAACATTTAAAAGCAGGTGAGGATTATGAAGGAACGAATTCACAAAAGAAAATCACTTCGTCCAAAGAGGGTGGAAAAATATGGACTGCAATTGATCCTGGGACTGATTCTGGTCGAGCTGGTTTCGCTGGGGTATATGTACTACCAGGGAGCCGGCTTCCTGTTCTTGCAGACACTGATCGTACTCATCCCGGTTTCGGCAGTCAGTTGTTTTTTGGTACTTCGTTACCAGGCAAACCGTTATCTGGTGATCGTAACATTTCTGCTCCTGAATTTTGGATTTGTGGCACAGTATTTTACCAGCGATGATCCTTCGGCGATCATTTCAGGTACGCTAAGGAAATATCTGATCGCATTTGCAGCAGCATATCTTGCAGCGATTCTTTTTTATCAATTGTCGTGGCTGCTTAGTCTGGATGCGATGATCCCGTTGATTACGCTTGTCCAATTTGTGCTGTGTACAGCCTTGTTTGTCTTTGGACAGGCAGTTGGAGATACAAAAGGGCAGGGAGCAGTACTTGGACTTAGCATTGGAGGCATTTACCTTCAGCCGATGGAGCTGGTCAAGGTGATGTATGTTTTCGTAGTTGTATCGCTGTTATGCAAAGAGGAAAGAAAAGAACGCAGAGTTCTGGGTCTTCCAAGAGATATTTACTTAATCTTATATACGATCTTATTTGCCTGCTTTGCACTGATCCTCTCCGAAATGGGAACATTTCTGATCATGCTTTTGATCGGAGGCGGCATGATGCTGACTTACAGCAGAAACCGCAAAGGTGTTTTGCTGGCGGGAATGGCAGCAGGCGCAGCAATGAGTCTTGGCTGGGCTGCATGTGTGTTACTAAAAGACCACATCGGAGTATGTAAGAAAGTGTATCTTCGTATCATCTATTTTTTAAAGCCGGAATTGGATCCGCTGGGCGACGGCTATCAGGCACTTCAGGCGAGGAAAGCCTTGACGATCGGCGGGATTCTGGGACCGGATACAGAGCGATATCTGGTTGGGGTTCCAAGAGCAAATGACGACATGATCTTTGCAAACCTGGTGCAGCGCGCAGGCGTTATCGTAGGAATTTTGATGATCTTTGCAGTCTTTGCAATTTTTTATCAAGGAGTCCAGATTGGTCAGAAATGCAGGGATTCTTATTACAGCGGCCTTGCAGTTGGAATCGCATTACTATTTGCCGCGGAAGCGCTGGTGCATATTGGATACAATGTGGGGCTGCTCCCGATCACAGGGATTCCGCTCTATCTGGTATCAGAAGGTGTGACCAGTATGACGACGGGACTGGCGATGATAGCAGTGTTATTGGTGATCTCTACGGAGGCATTACCAGAAAGGAAGAGTCGAAATGAAGAAACGTATGAAAGAAAGTGTGAGAAAATGGTTTGCAATCTACTCCCAGGACGAAGAAGAATACAGCGTAAAGAAAGGAAATAGAAGAGTATTTTTGTTTCTCCTGATCGCCGTTTTGTTTGTGACAGAGATCGGAGCACTTTATCTGAACTCAGGCTATCAGGAGGGGTTAAATAAGCGTGCCGATCTTTATAAGAAAGTCGCTGTTCTGGAAGTGGATGTGGCGACGATCGCTGCCGGTGACATTCTGGACCGCAATCAGACTACACTGGTAAAAAATGAGGTGAACGCAGAAAGCACCTACATTGATGATTATGCGTATACGCAGGTAATCGGGTTCAATGGAAACAGAAGTGTGGTGATCAAGGAAGACGAAGTAGAAGTTGGCGAAAGCAAAAAGGTCTATCGTCTGATGGATTATTACAATGACATACTCTATTACACATCCGATATTAACAGTACGAAGGGCAGCAGTCTGACCTTGACGCTGGATCATGAACTCCAGATGTATGTGCAGGAACTGATGATTCAGGAGCTGGGCTTGCAGGAAGAAGATAATACGCTGGGCTTGCAGGCAAAAGGATCTGCGATTGTCATGGATGCCAAGACAGGAGAGATTCTGGCGATGGTATCTTACCCGAGTCTAAATGCAAATACAGCCAATGCAAGTATTGATCTTTTGAACGATAGTGCTTTACAGGAGCTGGAACTTCGCTATCCGATCAGCCATAAAGGACAGGTCGTTCCGGGCAGTATTTTTAAAATCATCATGGCAGTGTGTATGCTGGATCATGGAATGGAAGCGTTTGAAGCAGAAGACAGCAACTTTATGATCGGAGATGTTCCAATCGTCAATGACTATGGTTCTATGGGCGATATGATCAATTACTATGACGCCATCGAGCAATCTTCCAATGTGTTCTTTGCACAGGCAGCATTGGAAATGGGCGGAGAAGCGATAAATGAAACGGCTTCTAAATTTATGTTGGATCGGGAGATTAAGCTGGATTTTGGAACGATCAGTAAAAACTGGAACCTGGATCTTTCGGACGAGGTAAACCTGGCACATACTGCTTTTGGACAGGGGAAAACGTTATTTTCCACAATGATGGCAGCGATGGTGACGCAGGCGATTGCCAATGATGGTGTCATGCTAAAGCCATATATGGTTTCCCAGATCACAGATTCAGATGGAAATCTGATCTCTGAATTTGTGGATGAAGAGGGAGAGACGATCCAGATCGGCCAGACACAGATGCTTAGCGAAGTGACAAGCAAGGAGACGGCAGATAAGGTGACGGCAGCAATGGTTGCAGCAACCGAAGATCATATACGTATCGTAGAAGGAGAATCTGCAAGAAGTGTCTATCAGACATACAACATCGCAAGTAAGACAGGGACGGGCGAAAATGGGGATGACACGAATAATGCGTGGTTTATCAGCTTCGCACCGGCAGACGATCCACAGTATGTAGTCGTGGTGAATCAATGTAACACAAGCAAATATGGATACCGCATGATGGACACAGCAGCAGAAATATACCGTTATCTGTTCGAATAGAACAGGTAACGGTTATTTAGAATCAGAGTCTTTAATCTGGGTTTCCAAACGGGAGAACCAGAGTTTCAGATAATAAAGAGGATCACAGTTCTTTGATTTCTCATGAGCCGATGCATGGTTTCGAATGGCATCAAAATCCAGATTGTGGCGCGCCAGGACCAGATCGAAGATCGTTCCGAAGTTCTGCGTAAAGAAGTCCATCTGAGATTCCTTGGGATGACGAAGAAATTGGTTATATGCATCCGGATCACTGAATTGGAGCCGGATAAACAGAAGCATCATCATCTGCAGCAGCGCGATAGAAGGTCCAAGAGTGGAACTGATGTGTCGGCTGCTTGCATTGCAGATCTGTATCTTTCCGTGCTCCAAAGTATCGTAATAAGAACTAAAGTCGATCAATTTAATCTGTGGCTGTCCGCTTTTGAAATCCACGATCACGTTATCTGCTGAAACATCAAAGGACAAAATATGATTTTGTGCAATCAGACGCAGCGCATCATAGATCTGATGATAAATGTTGTAGAGTTCCTGTTTTTCCAGAAGAAACCGAGGTTCAGAAAGTCCTGCATTTCTTTTGGAAGTCAGATAGTCAGCCAGAGTCATGCCAGGCAGATATTCCATGATCAGAAACGGATTTCCATCATTCGGGGTCCTGCCGTAGTTGTAATAATGTGGAAAACAATAAGCGGCAGCAGAAAGACGGTGTTCCAGTTTCTTCATTGAGAGAAATTCCCGTTCAAATTTTGGATAGTCGTTTGGGTTTTCACTGAGTTTTAAAAATTGTGTGGAATCCGGATTCCGGTAGAAGAGACATTTACTTCTGGAAACCACATCCAGTTTGATCCATGAATGCATCATAAGGAACTTCTCCTTTGTACGTTAATGATGTTCACAATATAGCATGCAGGTTTTAAAAATTCAAGAAGAGGGGTAAAAATGGCAAATTATAAGATTTATAGTCGAACAGAAAAATCAAAAAAAGTATCGCATCCTGTAAATGAAGATTGTTTTTTCTTTGCAGAGCACAGTTTTAGAAATGATGACAGAACCAGAGTTCTGACAGTCGCAGATGGGATGGGGGGACTTGCAGCAGGAGAAAAGGCATCAGCAGATGCTGTTTACGGATTCCATAGTGCCTGGCAGAAAGAATTGCTGGATCTGTATCTAAAGAAAGAGGCAGGAGAAGCAGCGAGTGCCAATCAGGCAGAATGTTTGAAAAAAGCAGTATGTGAAGCTGTGAAGGCAGCCAATCGCAATGTCTGCGAACAAGCAGACCCATATATCGAGACGGGAACCACACTGAGCATTGTCGTGATTGCAAGTGGATACGCGATCATTGCAAATGTGGGAGATTCTCCGGTCTATTTTTGCAGAGCAGGCGAAGGAAAACTTGAGCTGGTATCAGAGCTGCATACCCGTGCAGAGCAGGATGTGGAGGAAGGGCTGTATGCACGCTATTCCGACAGATATTATGCAAATGAACACAAGATTTACAGGAGTCTTGGACTGAAAGAAGAACTGACAGACAAAGATATTTTCATCCGAGTGATTGAAAATGTCGGCGATGGAGACTATTTCCTGATTGGTTCCGATGGAGCATTTGGAAGATTAAAGGAGACAGAGATCCAGAAGATTTTCAAAGAAAACAAAGCAGGTGCGGCGTTGGAAAAATTGTTTGAACGAGCCAGAAAGGACAAGCATGACGACCAGACAGCCATATTTTACAGAGTTTGCGAGGAGGTATTGTAGGATGCTGCAATTACATCAGAACAGTTTGATTTATATAGGAAAAGACAGTTACCGTCTGTTACAGGAACCAAAAGAAAATCACAGAGAGCATGCAAATTTTACCACATGGAACGTACCCGTGAAAAAAGAGGCCACAGAGGAAATCTATTTTCTGAAATATACAGAGGAAGAGGACGAAGCAGCAGTGCGTCTTTTGAAACGCGAAGGGCAATTCAAAATGTATTATCCATTTATTGAGCATGTATATGATTCATTTTCTGGGAAAGATGAAGCGGGAAACCGCCTGTACGGCGTTTTGGCAGAATATATTGATGGCCTGGACCTTCGTTCCTTCCGTAAAGGAAAGCATCTGGTAGGAGAAGGCGAAAAAGAGATGTTTCGCGGTATGATGCAGCTTCTGCGAGGAGTGAGATACTATCTGGAATTTTTAAAGGACGATCCCTTTGTACACCGAGATCTGAAACCGGAAAACATTATGATTTCCAGAGATGGGAAAAGAATAGTGATCAGCGATTTTGACTGGGCACACATTCCGAAAAGTGAGGGGACACGTTTTGTCAGCAGCATCGGCGGAACGCTTGGGTATGCGGATCCGCGTGCATGGACCAGCAACGTGACTGATGTCAAAATGGACATTTATTCACTGGGGCGTATTTTGTTTTTCTGGGTCAAGGGACATGATTATTTTAGTGACGCAGAATCCAAGATTTATTTTGAAAAAGAGCACAGAGAACTGGCATATGGATCCTGTATCGACCGTTTTCCTGTGAAATATCAGGAGGAACAATACAGACCATTTCGCGAGATTCTTGCAAAGATGGTGGCAGCGCCAGAAAAAAGATATGAGTCGATCACAGAGATTTTGAAAGATATGATCTCATTTTTGATTTCTTATTATGGAGAAGAAGTGTATGAGAGAACCTTTCAGGAGTCGTCACTTTTATTGATGCCAGAGAATCGCAGCTATGATGAAAAAGTAAGATTTGGATACAGCTGTTCATCGGACCACATCCGAGTCCATACCGATGTAAAAAATTTTAGTATGCGTGACTATATAATAAAAAATGTAATCGTTATGACACTCTATTGTCTGGATGGCAGGCTTTATTACATACCGATTCATCCTGATCTGCGAAAAGAAAAGGAAGACGGAAGCTATGAGATCAAAGATGATGATGTGTTCTATTTTGGAAAAGAAACAATTGATTTTGTTGTGTGGTAGTGGAGGAAAAAGATGGACGTTAAAAAATTTATGAACCGAGAAGAGAGAATATGCTTTGGAAAAATGAACAAAGCACAGAGAGAAGCGTTTCTTGCAAAGAAAGAAGAAGAAATCAAGAAAAAGCAACAGGTAGTGAAGAAAGATCAGGAGGTTCCTGTAAAGGCAGTTGAGATTGAACTGCCGGAGCCAGTAAAGATTCAGGAGCTGGATCTGGAGAAAAAGGAAATAAAAAAGGAAGTGGAAGAGAGTCAGGAACACAATTATGTGTATCTGAACACAATCTGGGATGCGACCTATTCTGCTTCGGAAATTTTTAAGCCTTTATATTATGCGTACAAAAAATGTGTGGAAATTTTTAAAAACCTTCACGCACAGTATGAATCGGTAGTCATGAAATATGGATTGACCGTGTTAAATACCGACGTAGAAGCGGTGAAGTTTCAGAATGGAAGCCATTTTACCGAGGATGCAGATGAGTTTTTGGAAGCATTGTTAAATATGCGTTTTGAAGGCGGAAGTTCTGACGGAGTGGAAGCATTTAATGAAGCAATCGAAGAGGGCATTCGTATCACAATGCAGGAGAGCAAAGAAGATGCAAACTGCGGAATCATTTTCTTTACAGATTCTATGACAAAGAAACAGAGTGCAGATTTCACCATGATTGATGGCCGTCCGGTGGAAAAGGGTCTGAGATTTGCTATGGGCTATGCAAACAGCAATAAGTATGGGGTAAATTGCAAGATCGTGGATAAAGAAAATAAAGAAACCGAAAATGCAAAAAACACGGGTACGATCATCATGGCAATGCAGGATTTGTTTGAGTATGGCATTTCTGAGCAGATGATCAAAATGGTGGATGATGTGATGAATCAGGCATCGGTACCTTTAAAATTCTGCTAAAGAAAGGGAGAACTGGCATGGCATTGACAAAGGTAAAACAAAGTGGGGAAAAAACGGTGCAAAACATCGTAATAGGCGTGTATTCCAATGGAATCCAGGAATCGCAGGGAAGCTATTTGAATCGGGCACTGGAGCGCTTTCAAAAAAATTTTTTGAGAGCGCATGATAGAACTAATATAGTAAACGTCGCTTTTGTATATGGAGATAAGATGGTCTATGCCAGAGATTTCTCAGAGTATAAAAAAGAAGAGATTCTTTATCTGGAGAGTTGTGTAGAACCACCTCGTTTGTCTCATATATGGTTCATGGGGATGGCATTACTGGAAAGAAAGGTAAAGCAGGATCTGAAAGATCATGTGAACTCCCAGAATGCATTTTATCTGTTTACAGATAAAAAATTTGATCGTATGGAGTCACAGAAAATCCTTGCAGCAGCGCGTTTTCAGGAGTTTGACAAGAATCTGTATCTTATAAAAACCAAAGACAGTGCAGGCGGAGCTTTGGAACAGTACATCGCTGCACATGGAAAAGTATATATGGAAGATATGGAGTTTTAAGGGACAAAGGGAGGAAAAGAAAATGAGTGTATCAGTAAAAGCAACAATGCCAAGCAGCCGTGATTCAGAAAACTATGTGAATTATGCAGCAGTACATTGCGGCATGCCAATCGTCGATAAGGTAGAGCTTTCGGGAGATTATACAGGAAAAGCAATTTTAAGTATTACAGGGACACCTGCATTTATTTTTGAATTTAAAAAAGAGATTTCGCTGACAGCAGGGACCCCTCTTGTGATTCAGAATCCAGAACTGAAGTTGGATGATGGGTTTTTCCGTCAGGAAGTGATCGAAGCAAGAGACGGAGAGATCAAAGTGGAAGTTTTGGATACAGAAGATCCACAAAAGGTTTTAGGATTCTGTAACGTAAATATACATATTCAGCCATATCTGCACTGGGATGCGTGGCGTCATAAGGGCACCATGCCTGTTTTTATGCAGCCAAATGACAGTTATGTGGCAAAAGTATTGAAAAAAGCAGGAGACTACGCAGTGCAAAACGGAGTGCGTATGTATGGATATCAGGGTGGAACCACACAGAGTGTGCTGCTCCAGGCAAAAAGTATTTATCAGGCATTGCAGGAGAACTCCCTGCATTATATTTCGCCGCCTGCCAGCTTTGAAGATGTAGGACAAAAGATCCGTATTCCACGTCAGGTGCTCCATGATGATTCTTCGCAGGGCACTTGTCTTGACCTTGCTATTTTGTATGCAACCTGCCTGGAAGCGGCTTCTTTAAATTCGGTACTCGTCTTGATCCGAGGACATGCATTTGCAGCAGTCTGGGTAAAGGATGGAGTAACATTGCCAAAATATCTGGTTTTGAAGGAAGAAATCGACGAGAATACAAGACAGCTTATAAAAGATGCTTTGATTCCAGTAGAATGTACTACATTTACAGATGACAGAAATATTTCTTTTGAATCTGCAGTTCAGGTCGGTCAAAAAAATATGGAAGCAGTACAGTATCTGATTGATGTAGAGAAATCCAGAAGAAGTGGTATTGTTCCAGCCTATACTTATACAGATAAGCCAATCTGTGAAATGGAGGAACAGAAAGAAGCGGAATTTGAACTTGACATGGCAAGTGCGAAAGAGCAGTTGACAAAGGCAGAACGCTTGCAGCAACAGGCAATGGATATTACAATCCGCAACAAACTGCTCAGTGGCAAAAAAGAAAGTTTTGAACTGGAATTTCCATTTGATGCAGAACGTTTCTTAAAAGAAAAACTGAATAAAGAACAGTTGTTTAAAGAAGCAAAACATGCTGTCTTAAAGAGCGGTGTCACAGAAGAAAGTGTGGAAGAAAAACTTCACAAACTTCGTTTAAATGACCGCGAGGCACGTCGTGAAAAAGGAAAAGGCAATCTTTATCTTACAGTAAACGAATTGAGCTGGAAGACACAGGATAACAAAACGTATAAAGCGGTGTTATATCTGTGCCCTGCTGAAATTTACAGAAACAAAAGAGGCGAATATCTTTTCCAGGTAAATGCCGATGAAACATTTTTCAATCCAGTATTAAAGCAGATGCTGATCCAGGATCACAACATCGATATCAGTGAAATGAAAGATCAGCCTGTTCAGGAATATAACGTGGAAATGGAACGTTTGAAATATCTTCTTGCAAAGAAAAATGGCTGGAGCATTCAGGAGAATGTGGCGCGCCTTGGCTTGTTCCATATTCCAAATGAAGCAATCTGGAAAGGTCTTTCTGATGAAACGGTATTAAAGCATCCAATCGTAAACAGCCTGGTACAGGGGGCGATGGACTGGAAAGAAGCAGAGATGAAGGAAGCAGAAGTGGATCGAGTTTACGCATTTCAGGCTGACAGCTCACAGAGTGAGATCATTGATGCTGCATTTAAGAGACAAGCGCAGGTAGTTATTGGACCGGCAGGAAACGGAAAGACACAAACAATTGCCAATATCATGGTGGAAGGAATCCGTGAGGGTAAAAAAGTGCTTTTTGTATCTGAAAAATACACTGCTTTGGATGTAACCAGAAAGATGTTAGAAGAAGCAGGTATCGGCATGTTCACTTTAGAAGTGGTGGAAGGAAAACACAGCGTTTCAGAAGTATCAAAACAGATCACAGAGACGTTGGACTACGTAGAATCTTCCAAGAGAAAAGACTGGGAGCCAGCAAGAGAAGAAAAAATCTACAAGAATACTGGTGACAAGCTCCGTGAATATTATGCAGCTATGACACGCAAAGGCAGCGACGGAAAATCTTTGGAAGAACTCTATAATCTTTCGGAACAATACCGCTTATGTCCGGTTGTGCTGAAATGGCCAAAGGAACAATTGAAAGTAGATATGGAAGAAGCAGAAAGCATCATCGAGAAAGTCGAAGATATTTTAAAAGAATATGACCAGACACAGGGGAAATATGCGGATTACTTAAAATATCAGGATATGGACCGCACAGAGAAAGTGAAAGCACAAAGAGCAGTGGAAAAAGTGCTTGGCACGGGTGAAATGCTTTTGAATTGTGCGGAGGAACTTAGACGTGCGCTGGAGGGTGCAGCAGAAGATGCAGGAATCCAGAGCCTAGAAAAGAGCAAATTGCTGAAAATGCTCGAATTCTCACAATATATTATGGCTTGCCCAGTGATCGGACCAGATTTGGACGAAGTGCTGAACACACGGGGCACATCTGAAGAAGAAGCACTTCGTGAAGAACTTTTGGATTATGCAGCATATTTACGTGAAAATGACTTTGAAGCTGGCAAATTCCGATTTGGTTTTAAGCGTGATGATAAACGCAAAAAAGAGTTTGCAGAAGCCTTAAAAGAATTAAATATCAGTGGCTTTAAAATAATGGAGCTTCGCAGAATGACAGATCCAGACAGACTGGAAGAAGAGATCCGCAATCTTGACTTGAGCGGAAATGCGAAAAACAGCAGCGTGACGGGCAAGAAAGCGAAGTATTACGGATTTATGGAAGAAGTATCGGAAGGTCTTCAGGGATACTCTGTTTCGGAAGCAGAGGCAATGAAGGAAGCACTCCATAAGGTTGCATCTGGATTTGGGGAAAAGCTTCAGGACAAAGCAAATGAGCTTCTGGGAACTTATGAATTGTATGCACAGGCACAGGATGCAGCAGAGCAGATGGTACTTCAAAATGTAAAAGGTTTTGAAAAGAAACATCCTGATAAATTAAAGATGGTACTCTTTGAAGAATGGAAGAGAAACATCAATAAGAGTCCTGATTTGAATTTATACCAGAAGATCAAAAAACAGGCGCAGCAGGCAGGTCTTGGTGAGATTTTAGAACAGATCGAATCAGAAATGGAAGCTGGCAACCTGGAAGTAACAGAAATTTTTACTGCATTCAAGAAAAGCTGGTGTGAAGAAGCGATTCGCAGAATCAAGGATGAATTTGAAGAACTTCGTGAATTTAACCACATTGATTATCAATATAACATTCGTCACTACAAAAAAAGTGAAGAAGCCATCCGTGCAAAAACACGCGAAGAACTTTTCTATATGCAGATGAATCGTCTCCCTGATTTCTCAAAAGGAGAACAGGATCCTGAGCTTGGAAAACTTCAAAAGCTTGTAAGAAAGAAAAGCAAAAAAGTAAGAGAACTCTTTGAAAATGCACCACATATTCTTGCAGATCTCTATCCATGCATGCTGATGAATCCATCCGCAGTTGCAGAGTATCTGCCACAGGATTTCCCTGAATTTGATGTCGTTATCATTGATGAAGGTTCTCAGCTTCCTACTTATAAAGCATTGATCCCAATCTCACATGGAAAACGCTGTATGATTTTTGGAGATGAGCAGCAGCTCACACCAACAAAATGTTTCCAGAAAAATTTAGAGGAAGACGGATATTTCACACCAATGGAATCTGTTCTTGAAGATGCGATCGTGGCATCGCTTCCAAGAAAAATGCTTCGTTATCATTATAGAAGCGAAAAAGAAAGTCTGATTACTTTTTCAAATAAGAAATACTACAACGGCAAGGTGATCACATTCCCATCCTGCAATACAAAAATTGAAGGTGTTTCTTATGAATTTGTGGAAGACGGCTGCTATGACCGCGGAGGCACAAAGACCAACGAAAAAGAAGCAATGCGTGTGATTCAAAAGGTAAAAGAGATCTATGAAGGTCTTTCTGAAGATACACGAGAAACAGTTGGAATCATCACAATGAATTTGAATCAGAAGAATCTGATCCAATCATTACTGATCAAAGAGGCTGTAAATGACTCTGAATTTGGTACGAAAGTAGATGATCTGGTGAGTGTGATCAACCTGGAAGCATGCCAGGGCAGAGAATGGGATCATGTGATCTTATCTCCAGCTTATGGTGTAGATAAGAATGGAGACTTCTCAATCAATATGGGTCCACTCGGACACGAAGGAGGGGAAAACCGACTCAACGTGCTGATCACAAGAGCACGTAAACACATGTATGTTGTGACAAGTTTAAAACCTGCCATGTTAAAAGATGCAAACAGTGTGGGCATCAGTCGTTTTAAAGAATTTCTGATGTATGCAAGCGGCGATATGACGTTTGATACCAGAAATCTTGGAAATGAAAAAGAATCCTTAGAAGTAAGTTCTATGATAGATAACGTGGCGGCCTTATTGAGAAAAGAAGGTTATACGGTACATACAAACATTGGAAGCAGTGAGTGTAAAGTAGATATTGGTATCGTCTCAAAGAAGGATGAGGAAGTGTATTGTCTTGGAATCTTAGCGGATCATTTTAAAGAAGGAGAAGCGGCTGTACGAGACAAAGAGATCATTTATCCAGAAGCGCTCAGAAGAAAAGGATGGAACATCTACCGTCTGCATTCTTTGAGCTGGTATGCAAACCCAGAATGGGAGATGAAGCGAATCCTGGAGGCGGCAGCAAAAGCAGAAGAGGGTGAAAAATAATGAGGGAAAAAAGAAAAAAAGGTGAAGTTTTGAACCTGATAGGAGCTTTGAAAATCAAATTGGAGGCGGCAGATGCCACCTCCAGTCACTCTTTTGAAAAAGAGTATAGGAAATTACATAGAATCGCATTGGATGAAAAAGATGGGGCCGTGTACGAAGAACTGAAAGCCGGGTATCTGTCAAACGGCAGAGAGGACAGCAGAAAGTATGTACAGCCATGGCAGAAATCCTTTGCTGCATGCGGAGAATTGATTCAGATCTGCAGTCAGGGGAAGGCAGAGCAGATTGATTTTGAGATAAGAAAAAATCAGATCGCGAAGCAGATTGCCAGAATGCTGGATGAGAACTTTGCTCTTTTTCAAAATGTGCTGGTTCCGGACGAATATGATGAGGATGACCGATATCTGGTGCTGAAAGTATATGTGGATATTTTGCACGCATTTCTGGATGAAATGCGAGAAAAATGTATCTGTATGGCGATACTCTGGCAAAGTCTCCGATTGATAGACTGTAATCCGGAGCTGAAAGGATTCTATGGAGAAAAGTCAAGAAAACAGGTTCTCGAAAGAATCGAAAAAAACTTTAAGGAAAGCGGTATCGATAAAACGGCAGTACAGTCTGCCTTGAGGGAAGAGGAAAAGGAATATATTCAGGAGTTTGGAAAAGAACTTTCCAAAAGACGAGAGATTGAAGTGATCTCAATCCGAGAAACAGAAGAAAAACAAAGAGAAAAGGAGGGGAAACTTCAAAAAATCGCTGTGATCGGGATGGTGCTGGCAGCCGCCGCAGCGTTTGGAATTTGGATGATATTGATGTAGAAAAAGTATAGGATGCAGTAACTAAGCTGCATCCTATACGTAGTATCTCCATTTTTATATTAGTGCAGATTTGAATCCGATTCAATTGCAGTAAAACAACAATTCACATGAATCATATGTGAAACAGCAATAATCACACCTCGAAGCACCATTTTTTCATCGGAAACGGTAATTCCGATGTCTTGTACCGTATCATGAATTCCGAAACTGTAAAATAACATATTTTCCAACTCAGAGCAAAAATAATCGTATGCGACCTGATCTGTGTAAACTCCTTTCTGCATACGAAAAAGTTTGGCAATGTTCTCAAGCGGGAGAACATTTTTGATAATGGCTATCACCATAAGATGCGCGAGCTGTTCAGGAAAATATTGCTTTTTGACAGGACCCGGGAACACTTCTTTTTTTACATAATTGCTGACCATCGAGCTAGTGATCTGTCCAACTCCAAGAGGCGCGAGGCACTGATTGATATATGTAACGGTCTGTTCCAGATAGTAACCGACCTCGGGAAGCTCATGGTATCGCGGCAGATGAAACTCTCGAATAGAATCCGCCATTTCTTTTTTGATTTTTTCGTTCATGCGCTTATTTTAAAATTGTTTGGAAATAAATTCAAGAAATTTTTGGAATCGCTGGTTGATTTTTTGGAATAAGGGTGATAAAATACCCACAACTATATAACTGACGGAAGTGGAATTGACCACAGGGAGTATAGTGAATCAGGAGTCGACCGTCTGGGCAAGGAAAGTCCGGCAACTTTGGCTTCTTTTTTTTACCACGTTAACAGGCAAAAGTGCTGGAGTAAAATGTAAATTTGAAACACATGTTTTGAAACAAGTAAACCATTTTGAAACAAAAGAAAGGGAATGAAGGCAATGTTAACAGACGTACAAATCGCACAGAGTGCAGAAATGAAACCAATTAAAGAAATCGCAAATCAATTAGGACTTGTAGAAGATGATTTGGAACTCTATGGAAAGTACAAAGCGAAGATTTCATTAGAAGCGATCTCAAAAGTAAAAGATAACGAAAATGGAAAATTAGTTTTAGTAACAGCAATCAACCCAACTCCAGCGGGAGAAGGAAAGACAACCACAATGATCGGTTTGTCTCAGGCACTTAACAAACTCGGCAAAAAATCAATCGTAGCAATGCGTGAACCAAGCCTTGGACCATGTTTTGGTGTAAAAGGTGGTGCAGCAGGCGGCGGTTATGCACAAGTCGTACCAATGGAAGATATCAATCTTCATTTCACAGGTGACATCCACGCAATCACAACAGCAAACAATTTAATAGCAGCTATGCTCGACAACTCAATTCAGCAGGGCAATCCACTTGACATCGATACAAGACAGATCGTATGGAAACGTGTTGTGGACTTAAATGACAGAGCACTTCGTCATATCGTTGTTGGTCTTGGTGGAAAAGTAAACGGTGTACCAAGAGAAGACGGATTTGATATCTCAGTAGCAAGTGAAGTTATGGCAATCCTTTGTCTTGCAACATCATTAGAAGATTTAAAACAAAGAGCAGGCCGCATGATCGTAGCTTACAATCACGCAGGCGAACCTGTTACAGTTGATGATATCAAAGCAACAGGTGCAGTTACATTATTATTAAAAGATGCAATCAAACCAAACCTTGTACAGACATTAGACCATACACCAGTATTTGTACACGGTGGCCCATTTGCAAATATCGCTCATGGCTGTAACTCAGTTATGGCAACACAGCTTGCATTAAAACTTGGTGATTATGCGATCACAGAAGCTGGTTTTGGTGCAGACCTTGGAGCAGAAAAGTTCCTCGATATCAAATGCCGTCAGGCAGGTTTGAAACCAGATGCAGTTGTAATCGTTGCAACAGTACGTGCGCTTAAGATGCATGGCGGAGTTGCAAAGAAAGATCTTGGAGAAGAGAACTTAGACGCACTTAGAAAAGGTATTGAAAACTTAGAAAAACACATTGAAAATATCGCAAAATACAATCTGCCAAGCGTTGTTGCGATCAATGCATTCCCAACTGATACAGAAGCAGAACTTCAATTATTGAACGAAATCTGCCAGAGCAAGGGTGTAGATGTTGCAATCAGTAAAGTTTGGGCACACGGAGCAGACGGCGGTATTGAATTAGCAGAAAAATTATTAAACGTATTGGAAACAAAGGAATCAGATTTCAAACCAATCTATGACTTAGAACTTCCAATCGCAGACAAGATTAAAACAATTGCAAAAGAAATCTATGGCGCAGACGATGTAGTATTTACAAAGAAAGTTGTAAATAAGATGAAGAAATACACAGAACAGGGTCTTGCAAATCTCCCAATCTGTGTGGCTAAGACACAATATTCTTTATCAGATGATCCAACATTACTCGGACGCCCAAGCGGTTTCACAGTGACGATCAACGATCTGATTCCAAACACAGGAGCTGGTTTCCTTGTAGCGATCAGCGGTGATATCATGAGAATGCCTGGTCTTCCAAAAGCTCCGGCAGCAATCAACATGGATATCGATGAAAATGGAACAATCGTTGGATTATTCTAAAAAATATATTAGAATTATTTTGTAAGAAACGCAGCAATGCGGGAAAAACTATAAAAATAAGAGGTGTAAAAATGAGAGTAGCAATTATTATGGGTTCTACCAGTGATTTACCTAAGTTAGAACCAGCAATTGATATTTTGAAAAGCTACGGTGTAGCCGTTGATGTAAGATGTTTATCTGCACATCGTGCACACGCAGGTCTTTCAGCATTCATTGAAGAAGCAAACACAAACGGTACAGAAGTAATCATCGCTGGTGCAGGAATGGCAGCAGCCCTTCCAGGAGTAGTTGCTTCTCAGACAGTATTACCAGTAATCGGCGTTCCAATTTCAGGATCTACATTAGATGGTATGGATGCACTTTTCTCAATCGTTCAGATGCCACCTGGAATTCCAGTTGCAACAGTAGCGATCAACGGTGGAAAAAATGCAGCTTACCTTGCATTACAGATCATGGCTGTGAAGCATGATGAGATCAAAGAAGGTCTGTTAAAACACAGAGTTGAAATGGAAGAAGCAGCAATGAAAACAAATGAAGAAGTTATCAAGAAATATCAATAGGGGGAGAAAAAATGGCATTTTATTACAGTGAACCATCACACACATTCAGCGAATATTTATTAGTACCAGGATACTCAAGCGCAGAACATCAACCACAAAACGTTAGCTTGAAGACACCTTTGGTAAAATTTAAAAAAGGTGAAGAACCAGCAATATCATTGAATATCCCTATGGTTTCAGCGATCATGCAGTCAGTATCAAATGATACAATGGCGATCGCACTTGCAAAAGAAGGCGGTATCTCATTCATTTACGGTTCTCAGACAATCGAATCTCAGGCTGAAATGGTACGTAAAGTAAAAGCATACAAAGCTGGTTTCGTTACAAGTGATTCAAACCTCATTCCAACTAATACTTTACAAGAAGTATTAGCTTTAAAAGAAAAAACAGGTCACTCTACAATGGCTGTTACTGCTGATGGAACACCACACGGCAAATTACTTGGTATCGTAACAGAAAGAGATTATCGTATCTCTCGTATGTCTTTAGATACAACAGTAGAGACATTTATGACACCACTTGAAAAATTAATCACAGCTCCAGCTGGTATTTCTTTAAAAGAAGCAAACGATGTTATCTGGGAACACAAATTAAATTCTCTTCCAATCGTGGATGCAGAAGGTAACTTAGATTCACTTGTATTCAGAAAAGACTATGAATCTAAGAAAACAAACAAAAACGAATTATTAGACTCAGAAAAGAGATATGTTGTTGGTGCTGGTATCAATACAAGAGACTATGCAGAACGTGTTCCAGCTTTGATCGAAGCAGGTGCAGACGTATTATGTATCGACTCAAGTGAAGGTTTCAGTGAATGGCAGAAACTTACAATCGAATGGATCCGTGAAAACTATGGTGATACAGTAAAAGTTGGTGCTGGTAACGTAGTTGATGCTGACGGATTCCGTTTCCTTGCAGAATGTGGCGCTGACTTTATTAAAGTAGGTATCGGCGGTGGTTCTATCTGTATTACTCGTGAAACAAAGGGTATCGGACGTGGACAGGCTACAGCTACAATCGAAGTTGCAAAAGCAAGAGATGAATACTATAAAGAAACAGGTATCTATGTACCAATCTGTTCAGATGGTGGTATTGTACACGATTACCATATGACATTAGCATTGGCTATGGGTAGTGACTTCATCATGTTAGGAAGATATTTCTCACGTTTCGAAGAATCTCCAACAAACAAAGTTTCTATCAACGGACAATACATGAAAGAATACTGGGGCGAAGGAAGTGCACGTGCTAGAAACTGGCAGCGTTATGACCTTGGCGGAGATGCAAAACTGAAATTTGAAGAAGGTGTAGACTCATACGTTCCATATGCAGGAAACTTAAAAGACGGAGTTGCACTCAGTTTAATGAAAGTAAAATCTACAATGTGTAACTGTGGTGCATTATCAATCCCAGAATTACAAGAAAAAGCAAAGATCACATTAGTATCTTCTGTAAGTATTGTAGAAGGTGGAGCACACGACGTTGTATTAAAAGAAAGCACAGTAGGTAAATAAGAGATAAAGAGATAAGGTTCCGGCAGTCAGACTGCCGGAGCTTTTTTTGATTTTCCAGCATTCCTTGAAAGAATCTTCCTATCTCAGTGGAAAGATGTTAAAATAAAGTAACACTCTACACAGAAGGAAAGCGAGGATTTTTATTATGAGTGACTATCTTTCAAAGGTCAATTCGGGCTGGTTTTATCTGATCGTAGCTCTGGTTTTGACCTATATCACAATTATGTGTGTCGTATTTTTAGTAAAAAGCTACCGCGCTGGTATCAAGATCGGCATGGACAAGGAAGTATTAAAAAAGACGATCATTTCCAGTGCGACATTTACATTATTGCCATCGATCAGTATCTTACTGGGCGTTGTGGCACTGAGCGGAACACTTGGCGTGCCGCTTTCGTGGCTTAGACTATCCGTGATCGGGGCACTTCAATATGAATTAAATGTTGCAGAAATTGCAGCACAGAGCATCGGTTTATCTGGACTTCGATTAGAAGAGATGAGCATGGAAGCATTTGTTACGATTGCTCTGGTTATGACAATTGGTATTTTAGGCGGATTATTTTACACCATTTTCTTCCTGAAAAAATATCTAAAAAAATTGCAGTCAAATCCAAAGAAGAAAAAAGACGGAAAGCCAGGATTTGGTGCACATGCGACTACAGCCATGTTCATCGGACTTTGCGGTACTTATATTGGTGCGTATGTCGGAAAAGCAATCCCACGGGAAGGTTCCGATATCATGCCGCTTCTTGTAGCAGCGGTAGCGGCTGCGGCGATGGCAGTATTCGAATATTTTATTCAGAAAAAAGGAAAGGCAGTTCTGGAAAACTTCAGTCTGGCAGCGAGCATGTTGATTGCGATGGCAGCGGCAGTAGTTTTCGGAATGTTTATATAGGAGGCAGAGAATATGACAGAAAAGAATCATTTCACAAATTCAGAACAGCAAGAGCAATTTCTGGAACAATTCAACAATGGTCTCCACAGACTTGGAAGAATCACTATGATCTCCGTCATCATCATACTGGCAGCGGTACCATTTGTCATGGGAGCGATTTATGGAGTCTCTCCTGATATGGAAGGATTCTGGACAGGCTATGCAAAAGTTGCGGTGGTCTATCTTCCAGTGTCACTGGTAGAATTTCTAGTATATGCACCGATGCTTGGAACTGGTGGAAGTTACCTTTCCTTTATCACGGGCAATGTGACCAACATGAAGATTCCATGCGCCATGAACGCCAGAGATATTGCAGGCACAAAGATTGGGACACCTGAAAATGAAATCATTTCCACGATCAGTATTGCAACTAGTGCAATTGTGACAACACTTGTGATTGTGGTAGGCGTTATTTTACTGGTGCCATTACAACCAGTGCTGCAGAACGAAGTACTGCTTCCGGCATTTAACAACGTAGTACCAGCATTATTTGGGGCATTAGGATTGAAATATTTTGCAAAGAGCCCACAGATCGCGGTGCTTCCAGTTCTGTTGATGTCATTGCTTTGCATTTTAGTTCCATCCATGATCAATCAGACAAGTACATTGATGATTCCATGCGGAGGACTCGCTTTACTGATTGGATTCATTTTATTTAAAAAAGGGAAATTATAAATCATACAAAAGAAGGAGTTGATCGCGATGAAAATTTTATTCATTGTTCTGGCAATCTTGGTGATTTTGATCGCAGTGGTACTGGTACGTGCTGCACTTTTAAAACCGACGGCAGCAAAGACAGCCAAGGTACAGCTTGACAATCACAGTGACAGAGCAAAAGAGTATGGAGAACGTCTCGCAAAGATGGTCCGTAAAGAGACGATTTCCAGCAGATTTGATCCGGACAGAACAAAGTTTTACGAGTTTCATGAGATTCTGGAAGAATTATTTCCAAATGTACATAAGACTTGTGAGAAACACGTATTTAACGGAAGTTTATTGTTTAAATGGAGCGGAAAAGGCAACCACGAACCAATCCTGTTCATGAGCCATCACGACGTGGTAGAAGCAACAGGAACATGGGAACATGAAGCATTTTCCGGGGACATTGACGAAGAGGGAAATGTCTGGGGACGTGGTACTGTGGATACAAAAGCATCCCTGTTCTGTGAACTGACGGCAGTCGAAGAACTGATCGCGCAGGGATTTGTGCCAGAAGGAGACGTTTATATTGCAAGCAGCTGCACAGAAGAGTGGAGCGGCGAAGGCGCACCAAGTACCGTAGAATATTTGAAAAAACAAGGCGTGAAACTTGCATATTTGATGGATGAAGGTGGAATGATTATAGAAGAACCAATCGGAGGCGTAAAAGGTACTTACGGTATGGTTGGTGTTCTGGAAAAAGGCTATGGAGACGTCAAATTTATTGCCAAAGGAAAAGGCGGACACGCAAGTGCACCAGGAAAAAATACACCACTTGTGCGTTTGGGTAAATTTATGACAGATGTGGAAAAGAAGAGTCCATTCCGCCGCGAATTTAATCCGACTGTCAAAGAGATGTTTAGCAGACTTGCACCAAATATGAATTTTGGCATGAAAGTGATCTTTGCAAACATGTGGCTGTTTGAAGGAATCTTGAAAAAATTGCTTCCATCGATCAGTTCAGCAGCAGGTGCCATGATCCAGACAACACTCGCATTCACAATGGCAAAAGGTTCTGATGGGCTGAATGTACTTCCACAGGAAGCCTGGGTGACTGGAAATATGAGATTCATCCCACATCAGGATGACAAAGAAAGTATCGCGCTGATCTCAGAGGTTGCGAAAAAATACGATATCGAGACAGAGGTTATCTATAAAGATGCGCCATGTCCGGTAGTCGATTATAAAAGCGATGCGTTCCATCTGGTAGAAGAAGTTGCGGCAGAAGTTTATCCGGGAATTGGAATCTGTCCATACGTCATGACCGGCGGAACAGATGCAAAATACTACAGAGATCTGAGCGACAACTGTCTCCGTTTTGCACCACTTTATATCAATAATCAACAATACGGAAGTATCCACGGATTAAATGAAAATATTTGTCAGGGAGCCTTGCCAATGGGCGTAGAATTTTATAAAATGATGATTCAGAGAAGTTAAGATCAAAGGAGACAAAATATGAAGAAACTTTTATCAATGCTGCTTGTAGCAGCAATGATGTGTTCGCTTTCCGCATGTGGCAGCAATTCAGCCGAGAAAGCAGAAGATGTAGCACCACTCGATGTACTCACAGCAGTATGGGAGACATACGCAGAAGATGAGAAGTTCGCAGCGATGGGTGGAGATATGAACAACATGGTCGAAAACGCACCAGGAACATTTGATGCTACAGACAAAGCAAGTTTGGATGCAACATTAGGATTTCCAGAAGCAAGCGTTGGAATGATCGATGACGCAGCATCTCTTGTTCATATGCTGAATGCCAATACATTTACAGCGGGTGCATATCATGTAACCGAGACAGATGAGATTGAAATGCTCGTTGCAGACTTAGAAGATAATATCGTAAACAGACAGTGGCTGTGCGGTTTTCCAGAGACACTGATTATCGTAAAAGTAGGTCACAGCACAATCGTTTCCGCATTTGGAAATGGAGAGCTGATCGACAATTTCAAGACCAAACTGCTGACTGTATATGAAGATGCAGAAGTATTATCAGAAAAGAGCTTATTATAAAAATTAGACAGATACACATGGAGGGAAACAGATGTTATTTTCAAGTATTTCATTTTTATATTATTTTCTTCCATGTGTACTTTTTTTGTACTTTTTTGTACCAGAAAAGCTGAAAAATACCGTTCTTTTGTTCGCGAGCCTCCTGTTTTATGCGTGGGGAGAGCCGTACTATGTACTTTATATGCTGGGCTCCATCTGCATTGGATATCTGGCAGGGATACTGATTGAGAAAAATCAGGGAAGAAGAGAAGCACGATGGATTTTGGCGACAGGCATTTTGGTACATGTTCTTGTCTTATTTTTCTTTAAAATATCGCCATCTCTTCCAATCGGAATCAGTTTTTACAGCTTTCAGGTGATCAGCTATATGATGGATGTTTACCGGGGAGATGTAAGCGCACAAAAAAATCTTTTTGATTTTGCAATGTATGTATCCATGTTTCCACAATTGATTGCGGGACCGATCGTAAGATATGTGGACGTGGAAAAGCAGCTGAAAAACAGGACTTATAATATAGAAAGAACGGCATATGGAATCCGCAGGTTTGTGATCGGATTGTCAAAAAAAGTGTTCTTAGCCAATACGCTTGGAGAATTGGTGGAGATCTTTCGTGCCTCACAGGAAAAATCGGTGCTGTTTTACTGGATGTACGCAATCGCATTCACGCTTCACATTTATTTCGATTTTTCTGGATACAGCGATATGGCGATCGGGCTTGGCAAGATTCTGGGATTCGATTTTCTGGAAAATTTTGATTATCCATATATTTCTGGCAGTATCACAGAATTCTGGCGGCGCTGGCACATGTCTCTTGGAAAATGGTTTCGTGACTATGTATATATCCCGCTTGGAGGCAACCGTGTGAGCCGTGGACGTTATTATCTCAATCTTCTGCTCGTCTGGGGGCTGACTGGACTATGGCATGGCGGTGCATGGAATTTTGTAGTCTGGGGACTTTATTTTGCATTTCTTTTAATCATAGAAAAGACATGGCTTTTAGAATCTCTGCAAAAATCACGCATCTGGCGACATGTGTATGTGATCTTTGCTGTCGTGATCGGATTTGTGATCTTTGATGCTGCAAATCTGGCAGATGCGTTTGATACGCTGAAAAATATGTTTGGCCTTGGAAACGCAATGTTAGTATCAGCAGAGGCGGTTTATTATTTGAAAAGTTACGCAGTGTTATATCTGACAGCAATTATAGGCGCAACGCCATTGGTGAAAAATGTGGCTGTAAAGTGGAAAGCGGCAAACTATCTGGAGCCAATTGTTCTCTGGATTCTCTTTTTGGGAGCAACTGCGTTCCTGGTAGATGGTTCTTATAATCCATTTTTATATTTCAGATTTTAGGAGGTGACAGAGATGAAAAAAATGCTTGTTTTTCTGTCTGCGATTGTATTAGCAGGCATGATGCTTTTGTGCCTCTGTTACCCAAAACAGGAGATTTCCGAAACAGAACGAAGAAAACTTAGCCAGTTCCCGGAGTTAACCTGGAAAAGTGTCTCATCAGGGAAATTTATGGAATCGTTTGAAGAATATGCAGCCGACCAATTTCCGTTTCGTGAAATATTCAGGACTGTGAAATCGGGTATTGTATCCTGGGTGTTTGGTCAGTCTGACAACAATGACCTTTATATGACAAATGGCCATCTTGTGAAGATGGAGTATCCGCTGAACGAGGATTCGGTTCAGAGAGCGGCGTCTATCTTTCAAAACATTTACGAAAGTCAGTTAAAAGAAAAAAACTGCAATGTATATTACTCGATCATTCCAGATAAAAATTATTTTCTTGGAGAAGATCACCTGCGTCTGGATTACGGCAGGCTGGATGCCATCATGCAGGAGAATCTCAAAGAAATGACTTATATTGATATCAAAGACTCCCTGGAAGCAGAGGATTACTATAAAACAGATGTGCATTGGAGACAGGAGTGTCTTTTAGAAGTTGCTGAAAAACTGGCATCTTCGATGGAAACAGAAATAGGGGATGAATATCAGGTAAATACGCTTTCAGACCCATTTTACGGAGTGTATTATGGTCAGGCAGCGTATCCGGTGGAACCAGATACCTTGCATTACCTAACCAGCGAATGTCTGGAAGGATGCGAGGTGTATGATTTTGAACATGAAAAAGAAATAGAAATCTATGATATGGAAAAGGCGGCCGGTCTGGATCCCTATGAAATATTTCTTTCGGGTTCGATCTCACTTCTTGAAATCAGAAACCCAAATGCTGCATCAGAAAAGCATCTGGTGATTTTCCGAGATTCTTTTGGAAGTGCGATTGCACCACTTCTGACAGAAGGCTATGCAAAGATCACGTTGGTGGATATTCGTTATCTGCCAAGTGCAAGAGTGGGAAATTATGTTGACTTTCAGGATGCAGATGTATTATTTTTATACAGTACCACGGTACTAAATGAAAGTAAGACTTTAAAATAAAAAGCGACTATGATAGAATGGGAAAGAATCAGACATCATAGGAGGAAAAAAAGATGAAGAAACTATTGACGGTGTTGCTGGCAGCAGTGATGATGTTTTCAGTAACAGCATGCGGAGAAAAGCAGCAGTTTGATCCAAAAGCATATGTACAGGCAGCGTTAGATGCAAAATTCTATCGTGAATATGATGCTTATGCTGAGCAGATCGGGGTGACTGTGGAAGAGGCAAAAGAACAGCTTGAATCTGAATTCGAAGCGTCTCTCAGAGAACAATTGGAGGCAGCCGGACTTCAGGCGACAGAAGAGCAGATTCAGGAATACATTGCGATGGAGGCAGAGATTCGCACAAAAGTGCAGTTTGAAGTGGAAGATCCAGTGAAGGATGATGATGACAATTACACAGTCAAAGTCAATGTGACACCATATGCGGCATACGATTATTTCCAAAATAACTTTATGACAGATTTACAGAATGCAGTAAATGAGGGTGCAACGGAAGCTGATTATATGGATGTATTTTTAGAATGTCTCAGATACAGCATCGACAATCCAGGTACTGCATCATCAGGATTTTGTGAATTACATCTGACATATACGATGCAGGGAAATATGAAACTTTACACAATTGAAGAAGATGATGTTATGACTCTTGATTTGATGGCAACAGGTCAAATGTAGATTTATAATAAGATAAAAAGCAGATGGAGGGCGCCATCTGCTTTTTATTTTGATACGATTCAAAGTAGAAACGATAGAGGATTATTTTCTAACGCTTCACATACAGTGTAGGCTGAAAAGGTTGGTTTGTCTAATTGATAAATGAAATAAATATATAGAGAAAATCTATATCTAATTCTTGTTTGGAAGGATCTCTACCTGCATATCTCGATATTCTTTCGGCGAAATCCCATATTCTTTTTTAAACGCTCTATAAAAGCTGGAATAATCTCCGAATCCGTACGTGTGATAAATCTCGGTGATATTCATGTTGGCGCGGATTGCTTCCTGACATTTGGAAAGACGCTTTTTGGTGATATATTGGTGAATCGATAATCCAATATTGTCCTTGAATACATGAGCAATGTGATATTTGCTGACATAAAATTCATCTGCCAGTCTCTCCAGTGATAATTCTTCGTCCAAATGTTCTTCGATATAATCCATCAGATTTGTATAAAGAGACGCATCACTGGCATGTTCTTTTGGTTCCAGCATGTCATGAATCAGACGATTGATGGTTAACATAAAGTCATCTACATAAAGCGTGATCTGGAGATCCTTGCCGAAACGCTCCGACTGCATCTCTTCCAGAAGGCGCATCATCTTGGACTGAAGCGAATTAAATGCAATCTGATCCAGATGACAAAAATAATGTTTGTTCTTTTTTACATAGTCTATTGCATAAACATAGTAAGGGGAGGTTTGTCTCAAAGTCTCACAGAATTCCTTGCTGATCCAGAAGACAAAACGACGGTAAGGGACATTCTGACTGTGGATGATCGCGCGGTGGGGAATATGCGGCGGAATCAGCATAGCATCACCGTAACGTACGGGGTAAGTATTTCGGCCGATCTGCATGCTGACATCTCCTTCCATGAAAAAGTAAAACTCATAATAATCGTGCGAATGAGCTTCTACTTTGGAAAGACTGCGGTCATCATAAAAGTAAAGTTCAAAGTCCCGGGAGAGCATATACTGCCTCGCCTGAAAGGTGGTTTGTAGTTTTTTCTTCATAATAAAACCTCGCTGAAAAACGGCATTTATTTTAGAAAATTTTAACATGAAATCGCAAGAAATGCAATGTATACAACAATTACGTCAATGGATAAAATTGAAATTAGCATATATAATAATAATAGCGTTAAACGAAAGCCATTTCGAAGCAAAAAATACGGAAAAATGACGAACTTCGAATACACATTGCAAATTTGTTTGGTAAAAGTAACCAATGACAATCGGAAGAAATAACAAATTCGTGGTTACGAAAATGTACACAAATCCGCAATGTCATGTACGGTTTTTTCTGAAAATACCAGAAACTCATGCGGTATTTTGAAGAGTAATTAAAAGGAGGCAAACAATCATGAGATTAAACGCGCAAGGACTTGCTGATAAAAAGCAATGGGAAGAAAAAGGATATGCACTTCCACAATTTGACAGAGAAGCTGTTAAAGCTGCTACAAAGGAAAATCCATTCTGGATTCACTTTGGACCAGGTAACATCTTCCGTGCATTCCAGGCAAATGTAGTACAAAACCTCTTAAATGCAGGATTACTTGACAGAGGTCTTGTAGTAGCAGAAGGATACGACTATGAAATCGTTCAAAAAATGAACCATCCATGTGATGACTACAACCTTCTTGTTACATTAAAAGCGAACGGAACAGTAGAAAAAACAGTGATCGGATCAGTAGTTGAATCATTAACAGTTGACTCAACAAACGAAACAGACTGGACAAGATTAAAAGAAATCTTCGCAAAAGATTCTCTTCAAATGGCATCATTTACAATCACAGAAAAAGGTTACAGCCTTGTAAATGGTAGAGGCGATTACCTTCCAGGCGTACCAGAAGATTTAGCTAACGGACCAGCAAATGCTATGAGCTACATGGGTAAAGTTTCTGCTCTTGTTTATGCAAGATACGAAGCAGGACAAAAACCAATCGCTATGGTATCTATGGACAACTGTTCACACAATGGTGACAAATTATACGCAGCAGTTAACTCGTTTGCAGAAGCATGGGTTAAAAATGGCGTTGTAGAAGAAGGATTCTTAGCATACGTTAACGATAAATCAAAAGTTTCTTTCCCATGGTCAATGATCGACAAGATCACACCAAGACCAGACGCTTCTGTAGAAGCAATCCTGAAAGCAGACGGCATCGAAGGATTAGAACCAGTTATCACATCGAAAAACACTTACGTAGCTCCATTCGTAAATGCTGAAGAAACAGAATACCTGGTAATCGAAGATGCATTCCCTAACGGAAGAAATGAAGCGCTTGAAAAAGGCGGTTTAATGTTCACAGAACGTGAAACAGTAGATAAAGTAGAAAAGATGAAAGTTTGTACATGTCTTAACCCATTACACACATGTTTAGCAGTATTCGGATGCATCCTTGGCTACGAAAAGATTTCAGAAGAAATGAAAGATGCGGAACTTAAGAAATTAGTTGAGACTGTAGGATACGTTGAAGGCTTACCAGTAGTAGTAAACCCAGGCGTACTTGATCCAAAAGAATTCATCGACACAGTATTAAACGTACGTATTCCTAACCCATTTATGCCAGATACACCACAACGTATTGCAACAGATACATCTCAAAAATTAGCAATCCGTTTCGGTGAAACAATCAAAGCATATGCAGCTTCTGAAACATTAGATGTTGCAGATCTTAAATTAATCCCAGTAGTATTTGCAGGATGGTTAAGATACCTTATGGGTGTAAATGACAACGGTGAAAAATTCGAACTTAGCCCAGATCCACTTCTTGAAACAGTTTGCCCATACGTAGCAGGCTTTGAATTAGGAAAAGAAGCTGACGTTGAAGGCGCTCTGAAAGGAATTCTTGAAAATGCTAAGATCTGGGGCGTTAACCTTTACGAAGTTGGCATGGCTGACAAAGTAATCGGCTACTTCACAGAAATGATCGCTGGACCAGGCGCAGTTAGAGCAACTCTTAAAAAATACGTTTAATATTAACTTTATGAGGTGAAATGCAATGAAAGCATTTATGGATAAAGATTTCTTGCTGTCTACAGAGACAGCAAAGAAATTGTATCATGAATATGCAGAGGTAATGCCAATTATTGACTACCACTGCCACATCAATCCTAGAGAAATCTACGAAGATAGAAAGTTCGACAATATCACACAGGTTTGGCTTGGCGCTGACCACTATAAATGGCGTCAAATGCGTTCAAATGGTGTAGATGAAAAATACATCACAGGTGACGCAACAGACCGTGAAAAATTCCAAAAATGGGCTGAAACACTTGAAATGGCAATCGGAAACCCATTATATCACTGGAGTCACTTAGAACTTCAGAGATTCTTTGGATACGAAGGACACCTTTGCGGAGATACAGCAGAAGAAGTTTGGAACATCTGTAATGAAAAACTTCAGAATGGTATGTCTGCAAGACAGATGATGAAGATGGCAAATGTTACATTGATCGCTACAACAGATGATCCAGCAGATTCATTAGAATGGCATCAGAAGATCGCAGCAGATGAAACATTTGATATCCAGGTACTTCCAGCATGGAGACCTGAAAAAGCCATGAACATCAACAAACCAGATTACATGGATTACCTCACAAAATTAAGTGAAGTAAGTGGAGTAGAAATCAAAGATTTTGCTTCTTTGATCGAAGCATTAAAAGTACGTATGGACTTCTTTGCTGAAAATAAATGTTCTATCTCTGACCACTCTCTGGAATACGTAATGTATGTTCCAGCATCAGACGAAGAAGTAGAAGCTATTTTCGCAAAACGTCTTGGCGGAGAAGAACTTGATGCTGTAGAAAAGAAGAAATTTGAGACAGCTTTCATGCTTGCTATGGGTAAAGAATATCACAAGAAAAACTGGGTAATGCAGCTTCATTTCGCAGTAAAACGTGACAACAACCAGAGCATCTACCGCAAGATCGGTGCTGACGCTGGTATCGACTGTATCAGCAATTTCACACCAGCTGACCAGATGGCGGATTTCTTAAATGCATTGGCTGAGACAGAAGAACTTCCAAAGACAATCTTATATTCTTTGAATCCAGCAGATAATGCTGCAATCGGAACAATCATGGGATGCTTCCAGAATTCTGATGCGATCGGCAAGATTCAACAGGGTAGTGCTTGGTGGTTCAATGATCACAAACCAGGTATGATCGAACAGATGACATCATTAGCAAGTCTTGGTTTACTTGGAAACTTCATCGGTATGTTAACAGACTCAAGAAGTTTCTTATCATATACAAGACATGAATATTTCCGTCGTATTGCATGCGAATTGATCGGCGGATGGGTAGAAAATGGAGAATATCCAGCAGACTACAAAGTGCTTGAAAAGATTATTAAAGGCATTTCTTATAACAATACAAAGAGATACTTTGGTTTTGATGTTTAGACTGTAACAGAGTGAGAGATTTAGATTCAAAGAGCCTTGGGTCGGTGCACGAGGCTCTTTAAATAGAAGTTATAAAGAAAGAGGGAAATTCCAATGAACGAATTATTACAAAAAGTACAAGAACTTGGTGTAGTACCAGTAGTTGTATTAAACGACGCAAAAGACGCTGCTCCACTTGCAAAAGCTTTATGTGAAGGTGGACTTCCATGTGCAGAAGTAACATTCCGTACAGCAGCAGCTGAAGAATCAATCCGTATTATGGCAACTGAATATCCAGAAATGCTTCTTGGCGCTGGAACAGTTTTAACAATTGACCAAGTTGACCGTGCAGTAAATGCAGGCGCTAAATTCATCGTTAGCCCAGGATTCGATCCAGAAATCGTTGATTATTGTTTATCAAAAGATATCTTAGTATTACCAGGATGTATTACTCCTTCAGAAGTAGCACAAGCTGTAAAACGTGGATTAGAAGTAGTTAAATTCTTCCCAGCAGAACAATTTGGTGGAATCAACACAATCAAAGCTTTAGCAGCTCCATACGGAAACACAAAATTCATGCCAACAGGCGGAATCAGTGCTAAAAACTTAAAAGACTACTTAAGCTTTAAGAAAATCGTTGCTTGTGGCGGAAGCTGGATGGTAAAAGGTGACTTAGTAGCAGCTGGTGAATTTGACAAGATCAAAGAAATGACAGCTGAAGCAGTTGCATTAGTAAAAGAAATCAGAGGCTAATCCCTGATTTGATGTAGTAATAAAAGAAGTAATCGGTAATATATAAGGAGATAAAAGTTATGAATTTAAATTTAAGACCAGCAAGCGAATGTACATTTGATGCAGTTTCTTTAGGAGAAGTTATGCTTCGTCTTGATCCAGGCGAAGGAAGAATCCGTACAGCTAGACAGTTTACAGCATGGGAAGGCGGCGGAGAATATAACGTTGTTCGTGGTTTAAGAAGATGCTTCGGTTTAAAAACAGCTGTTATCACAGCTTTCGCTGACAACGAAGTTGGTATGTTAATGGAAGACTTCATCCTTCAAGGTGGAGTTGATACATCATTAATCAAATGGATGCCTACAGACGGAATCGGTCGTGTTTGCCGTAACGGTCTCAACTTTACAGAAAGAGGATTTGGTATCCGTGGTGCAGTAGGATGTTCTGACCGTGCTAACACAGCTATTTCTAAAGCTACACCAGAAGATTTCGATTTTGAATATATCTTTGGTACACTTGGAGTACGTTGGTTACACACAGGCGGTATCTACGCAGCATTATCTGAACAAGCTTGTGAAACAGTATTAGCAGCTATCAAAATAGCTAAAAAATACGGAACAATCGTATCTTACGACTTAAACTACCGTCCTTCAATGTGGAGCGCAATCGGTGGACATGCAAAAGCTCAGGAAGTTAACAAAGAAATCGCTAAATACGTTGACGTTATGATCGGTAACGAAGAAGACTTCACAGCTTGCTTAGGATTTGAAATCGAAGGAAATGACGAAAATCTGAAAGAACTTAACATCGAAGGTTACAAGAAGATGATCAATAAAGCTGTTGAAACATATCCTAACTTCAAAGCAGTTGCTACAACACTTCGTGAAGTGAAAACAGCTACAGTAAATGACTGGTCAGCTCTTTGCTGGGCAGGTGGAGAAATCTACAAAGCAAAAGACTACAAAGGTCTTGAAATCCTTGACCGTGTTGGTGGTGGTGACTCTTTCGCATCTGGACTTATCTATGGTCTTATGACAACAGGTGATGCAGAAATCGCTGTTAACTATGGTGCAGCTCATGGCGCATTAGCTATGACAACAGCAGGTGATACAACAACAGCTAGAAAGAAAGAAGTTGAAGCTATCATGGGCGGAGCAGGAGCTCGTGTACAAAGATAATCTTTTCAGGTAAATATGTTGTGATCGCATCTTGCAATACCCTGCCAGTAGGGAACTTACAGGAGGCGTTCAAGATAAAACCCATATAATGCCGTAGAAAAAGCCGTCACGAAAGTGATGGCTTTTTCTCATGTGGAGGAGTTGTGGCACAGAGCTGTGTGGTGGCTGTGTTTTGGGTAGCTGGCGCAAAGCTGTGTGGTAGTTGTGTTTGAGTAGCTGGCGCGGGAAATTAAGTATCAAGATACTCTGTTATTTTTTTGGAGAGACACTGGGTTACTAGTGCAGAAAATCAAATATCAAGATACCAAGGCAAGTTACGAAGACCTAAAAATCTGAAAAAATAGTGCATATTTTCGCTGATAGCAAAAATTGCATTTATAGATACTTGTTTTTGAAAAAGAAGGTATCTTGAAAGGAGATTTTGGGAATAGGAAACAAGCCCCCAAACGAGTTGTAAAATGAAAAATAGAACTTCTAAAAAAGCAAATCAAAATGTGAAAATGCACTTTACATTTTCTTGTTAATATGATTGAATTTAATTCACAACAATTTTAAAGGAGGTACAATATATGATTTATGACCAGGTCATCAAAGAAAAACAAAAGATCATGAAGCAAATCCAATCATTGCAAACGCAATTAAATTACTTGCCGGAAGGAAAGCTGATATGTTCACAAAATGGAAGGCATAGTAAATGGTATATCAGCGATGGAAAAAACAAAACTTATCTTCCTAAAAAAGAACGTCTTTTAGCTGAAAAGCTAGCATTAAAGAAATATTTGTCACTTCGAATCGCAAATCTTCAAAAAGAATTGATTGCACTCAATTTTTATCTGAGACATTATGATCCAAATGCATTTCAAAAAGAAACAATTCTCTTCAGTACACCAGGATATAAAGAACTTTTATCAAAATTTTTCGCCCCGGCATCCAAAGATTTATTGGAATGGATGAATGCACCTTATGAAAAATGTACCAAGCATCCGGAAAATTTAGTGCATCGAACACTTTCTGGGAATCGTGTCAGATCAAAATCAGAAGCAATGATTGACACATTTTTGTACAAGAACAAGATCCCATTTCGGTATGAATGTGAATTAACTTTAGGAGAGGTGGTTTTGTATCCTGACTTTACAATCCGACATCCAAAAACAGGAGACTTTCTCTACTGGGAGCACCTAGGAATGATGGATGATCCTAATTATTGTAAAAATGCATTTTCTAAACTTCAAATCTATATTTCAAACGGAATCATTCCGTCGATTCAATTAATTACCACATATGAAACAAAAGAATACCCGTTAAGCATGGAGCAAATAGAAAAAATCGTGGATTACTATTTTGGATAGAAGTGTTTGGGCTTATTGAAATATTTTTGTGAGAATTACTCCGTTGTTACTTGCTAGAAAAAATATGTTAGAAGATACTGATTTTTGAAGGAATAAGCATCCATAAATGCAACTTTTTTAACTAGTGAAAATATGTACTATTTTTCCGGATTTTTAGGTCTTCGCAACTTGCCTTGGTATCTTGATACTTAATTTCCAGCGTCAGCAACCCAGCGTTTCACCCCAAAATAAGAGAGTGTCCTGGTACTTAATTTCCAGCGTCAGTAACCCCATAGTCTCATCGAAAAATAAAAGAGTATCTTGGTACTTGATTTTCCAGCGCCAGAGACCCCACAATCTCTCCCGAAAATAAAAGAGTATCTTGATGCCAACCATTTAAAAATCTCTTTAAATCCCTACAAAAAAGATGACATCTCCAATTATTGTGCTATAATAAACAACGAAATAATACAAATAAACAGGAGGCAATATTATGAAAGCGATATTTGAAGCTATTAATAATGTTTTTAGCTTTATCGGACCATTGTCGGACTTTCTGTGGGATTTTCCTACAAACTTTGATTGGTATGCAAATATTCCAATACTTGGGAATTTTTCTTTAGCAATTATTGTGTTGGTGGGCTCAGGAATTTTCTTCAGTTTCAGATTAGGATTTATCCAAGTAACACACTTTAAACAAGGTGTGAAGACACTGACTGCAAAGAAAAATGTTGAGACAGGGATTTCGCCGCTTGCTGCATTCTTCTTAAGCACAGCAATGCGAGTTGGTCCAGGTAATATCATTGGTGTAACTGGAGCCATTGCAGTCGGCGGTCCAGGAGCATTATTCTGGATGTGGGTTTCAGCATTCTTCGGAATGGCAACAGCCTACATGGAAGGTACACTCGCACAGATCTTCAAAGAAAAGAAAGATGACGAGTTTGTTGGAGGACTTCCATTCTATGGAAGAAAATTAATCGGCAATAAAGTATGGGTTGGAGTATTCTTATCATTACTTTACATTCTCTATGCATTATGCTGTCTTCCAGCACAAGGATTTAACGTAGTTTCTTCTGTAGGAAGAATTGCAGAAGTAGTAACAGGAAGCACAATCGAATCAGATTCTATGTTCTACTACATCGTAGGTGCAGCAGTTGTTGTGATTACAGCAGTGATCGCATTTGGCGGTATCAAAAAAGTATCAAAATGGACAGACAGAATGGTTCCAGTAATGGCAGTTGTATATATCGTGACTGTTATCGTATTGGTTGCACTCAACTTTACACGTATTCCATTCTTCTTTAAATCAGTATTTGGCGGAGCATTCAGCCCAGAAGCAGTATTTGGTGGAGCATTCGGTACAGTACTTGCACAAGGTGTAAAACGTGGTCTGATGTCAAACGAAGCTGGTCAAGGTACGATCACAATGCCAGCGGCAGCAGCAGATGCAAAACACCCATGCGAACAAGGTATCATCTCATCACTTGGAGTATTTTTGGATACAATCGTAATCTGTACATTAACAGGTTTCGTAGTAGTTATGGCTCATTGCTGGTTAGGCGAAGGCGGAGCAGCATGGATGGCACTTGACAAACTTCCAATGTTCACAGAATCAATCGCAGCATTGACACCAGGAACAGCACTGAATGCGGTGATGTCATTACTCGTAAGTTTATGCTTTGGCTTATTTGCATACACATGCTTACTTGGTATGATCAGTTTCTCAGAAATCGTTGCAAACCGCATCAACACATCAAAAGCATGTATCACAATAGTACGTGTAGCAGGACTTGCAGTAGCAGCATTTGGTATCCTTTGCAACATTGCCGGATTAGAACTTGGAAACCTTTGGGCATTCTCGGATTTAGGTAATATTTTAATTGTATACTTTAACGTGCCAATCGTACTTGTTGGAGCAAAATATGTATTCCGCGCAACAGAACATTACAAGAAAAATGACGGTACACCATTTACTTCAAAAGTAATCGGAAGAGACGACTGTACATATTGGGACGAAAATGCAAAACAAAAATAGAAATGAGGACTCTTGTGAGTCCTTTTTTCTTTTGGAAAAAATGAGTTTTTGCGAAGCACACGCTGCTTTGCTAAAAAGAGAACGGCAAGTAAATTCAAGATTTACTTGCCGTTCCCTGAAGAAAAAATGATATTCTTAATTTATAATGTGTCGCCTCGTTTTACATAACCACAGTTTGTGTATTCAGCGATCAATTTATCACAGTGAATCAATTTAGAATGTTTGTCAACTACCTGACATTCAACAACGATACCTTCTTCGATCAGTGAATTTGGTAATACAAGAGAGTTTTTAACAACTGCTCCTTTTTTGATTGTACATCCACGACCGATGATAGAGTTTTCAACTGTACCTTCGATTAAACATCCGTTAGAAATCACAGAGTGTTTTACTTCGGCTGAATCATAGTATTTTGTTGGGCAAGAGTCGTTTGTACGTGTATAGATTGGCCAGTCTTCGTTGATCAAATCTTCAGCCTTTTCCATATCAAGTAATTCGAGGTTGCCATAGAAGTATTGTTGAAGATCTGTGATAGCAACAACAAAACCTTTGTGTTCATATCCACGAATATCAAGATCCGCGCAAGAAGCGTTGATTACTTGAGCAAGTGTATACATAGAAGAAAGAGATTTTGCTTTCATTACTAACTCTTCAAACAATTCTGTCTTCATAATATATGTATCTAATGAGATATCTCTGCAAGCTTCATCGCCTTTGTGGATATCAAAACCTAAGATACCTTTTTGTTTGTTTAATGTTACATAGTAACAGTTGTTATATAAAATGTTAGCACGTTGTGTGTTGTGGTAAACAACAGTAATGTCAGCGCCAGAAGCTACGTGTGCTTCAAGAGCTTTGCTGAAGTCCATCTTGTAAACGATGTGGCTTGGAGCGATCACAACGTATTCTCTGTGCATTTTTTTGATGTTTTCCATATCCTTGCTGAAGCAAGCGATATCTGTATTGTAAATGCTGTTTTTTGCATTGTTTTCCGCGAATAAGATTTCAACATTACCTCTCTTAGAGTTGATGTTGTAGTGACGTCCGTCACCAATGTGTTCTGTAAGAGAACGTGGGTTGCTGCCAGCTACCACGCTGATACGATCGATACCACTATTGCTGAAGTTTGACATAGGGAAGTCAACTACACGATATCTTCCTAAGAATGAGAATGCACCGATTGGACGGTAGTCCTGCATACCTTCAACCCAGATGTGGTTTCCAGTCATATTAATAATTCCAGATGCTTTTGCCATATTATTCTACCCCCTCTACATCATGTGCGATAAGTTCGATATTTTCAGCGTCTGCACTTCCTACAACAGCGCCTTTACCGATTTTAACACCGTCAGCTACGAGAACGCGTGTAACAACAGCACCGTCTTCAACGATACAGCCTGGCATTAATACAGAATCGATAACTTTTGCATCTTTACCTACTTTAGAATTTGTAAATAATACAGAACCTTTTACTTCACCTTTGATATTACATCCCTGAGCGATGTAAGCATGTTTTACATCAGCGTCAGCACTGATATAGTGTGGTAATGTTGTAATGTCTTCTGTATAAATCTTCCATGATGGGTCACCCATGTCTAATTCACAGTTTTCGTCAAGAAGATCCATGTTTGCTTCCCACAATGAATCGATTGTTCCTACGTCTTTCCAGTATCCCTGGAATTTGTAAGCGTATAAGTTTCTTCCATCATTCAACATAGCTGGGATGATATCTTTACCAAAGTCATGGTTAGAATCTTCTTTTACCATGTCGGCGATCAACATTTCACGGAGAAGTTTCCATGTGAAAATATAGATACCCATAGAAGCAAGGTTGCTCTTTGGTTGTTTTGGTTTTTCTTCGAATTCGATGATACGTCCTGTGTCGTTTGTGTTCATGATACCAAAACGGCTTGCTTCTTTCATAGGTACTTGAAGTACTGCGATAGTAGCATCAGCGTTGTTGGCTTTGTGAGCATCAAGCATCTTATCATAATTCATTTTATAAATGTGGTCACCAGATAAGATAAGAACATATTCAGGATTATAAGAATCGATAAAGTCGATATTTTGAGAAATAGCGTCGGCTGTACCACGATATACATCAAGGTTTGCGTCAGCTTTTTCACGTGGTGGTAATACGAATACACCACTGTTCTTGGCGTCAAGCCCCCAGCGTCCGCCGGCTGCAACGTAACTATTCAATAATACAGATTCATATTGTGTAAGAACACCTACAACATCGATACCACTGTTTGCACAGTTACTGAGTGGGAAGTCGACGATACGATACTTTCCACCGTAAGCAACTGCAGGTTTAGCTACTTTGTTTGTTAAATCGTGAAGACGAGATCCACGACCGCCAGCTAAAATCATTGCTAACATACTATTTTGTTTCATAGCGAATCCTCTCTTTCATTTACTATCTTTCATTATATAACGTTTTGCACATAATTTCCATGAAATTTCAAAATTTATTGGTAAAAATCATGGAAAAACCTACCAAAAAAAGAAAAATAAATTTAATAAAAGATAACTTGACGAAATGAAATAATGTATGATATACTAGACGGGCGAATGGAAGTAGGTCTTTTTTTTATGCCTAAAATTCGGTAGTCTCGCAAGCTACCATGTAACACGTAAAAATACAAACAAAGCGAGGTGGAAGTTGTGCGCACAAGAATAACATTGGCATGTACAGAATGTAAACAACGTAACTACAATACAACTAAGGATAAGAAAGCTCATCCTGAACGTATGGAAACAAAAAAATACTGTAAATTCTGTAAATCTCACACAATGCACAAAGAAACAAAATAGTTCGTTGCAAAGGGGTGAATGATATGGCTGAAAATACAGTGAAGAATTCAGAAAAAAACTCTGAAAAGAAAAAAACAAGCTGGTTCAAGAGTCTTAGAGGTGAATTCAAAAAGATTATTTGGCCAGACAAGAAAACACTTGCAAAACAGACAGTAGCTGTTACAGTAACATCAGTTCTTCTTGGAGCGATCATCGCAGTAGTAGATGCATTAATCCAGTACGGAATCGATTTTATCGTAAAATAGCGCACTGGTATTACAAACAGTGGAAAACGAAAGGTGAATTTATGTCGGAAGCAAAATGGTACGTCGTTCATACTTATTCAGGGTATGAAAACAAAGTAAAAGCTAACATTGATAAGACAATTGAAAACAGACACCTTGAAGATCAGATTTTAGAAGTAAGAGTTCCAATGCAAGAAGTGGTAGAGATGAAGAACGGGACAGAAAAAGCGTCTCAGAAGAAACTCTTCCCTGGCTATGTAATGCTTCACATGATTATGAACGACGATACATGGTACGTTGTCAGAAACACAAGAGGTGTTACAGGATTTGTTGGTCCTGGATCAAAACCAGTACCACTTACAGATGCTGAGATTGAAGCATTAGGAATCATGGACGCAGAAGTTGTTGTTCAGTACGAAGTTGGAGAAACTATCGTAGTTACTTCAGGAGCATGGAAAGATACAGTTGGCGTGATCAACGAAGTCAATGCTCAGAAACAAAGTTTGACAATCAATGTTGAGCTGTTTGGTCGTGAAACACCAGTAGAAATAAGTTTCGCAGATGTGAAAAAGATGCAATAGTGCATAAGACAAAAAATTATAATTAAAAAGTGTAACAATGAAAAGTGGGAGGGAAATCCCCGTAAATACCACAAGGAGGTACTCAAAATGGCAAAAAAAGTTACAGGTTATATCAAATTACAAATCCCAGCTGGAAAGGCAACACCAGCTCCACCAGTAGGTCCAGCACTCGGACAACATGGTGTAAACATTGTTCAATTTACAAAAGAATTCAATGCTAGAACTCAGGATCAAGATGGTATCATCACACCTGTAGTTATCACAGTTTTCAGTGATAGAAGCTTCACATTTATTACAAAGACACCACCAGCAGCTGTATTAATCAAAAAAGCTTGCGGAATCAAATCAGGTTCAGGTGTTCCAAATAAAACAAAAGTAGCTAAGATCACAAAAGCTCAAGTAGAAGAAATCGCTAAACTTAAAATGCCAGACTTGAACGCTGCATCAGTAGAATCTGCAGTAAGCATGATCATGGGAACATGCCGTTCAATGGGTGTTACTGTAGTAGACTAATTGACTGAGAGAATTTAGATATAGGAACTGTGTAAAATGTGGGAGGGCTCGCTCCCGATATTACCACTAGGAGGTTATTGAAATGAAAAGAGGAAAGAAATATTTAGAAACTGCTAAATTAGTTGAAAGAGGAAATCTTTACGACAAAGCAGAAGCAATTGCATTAGTTAAAAAGACAGCAGTTGCAAAATTTGATGAAACAATCGAAGCTCACATCAGAACAGGTTGTGACGGACGTCATGCTGATCAACAAATCCGTGGCGCTGTAGTATTACCACACGGAACAGGTAAAAAAGTTCGTATCTTAGTTTTCGCTAAAGATGCTAAAGCTCAAGAAGCTTTAGATGCTGGCGCAGATTACGTAGGAGCTGAAGAACTTATCCCAAGAATCCAAAACGAAGGATGGTTCGATTATGATGTAGTAGTTGCTACACCAAACATGATGGGTGTTGTTGGTCGTTTAGGTCGTGTACTTGGACCAAAAGGCTTAATGCCAAACCCAAAAGCTGGTACAGTAACAATGGACGTTGCAAAAGCAATCGCTGATATCAAAGCTGGTAAGATTGAATATAGATTAGACAAAACAAACATTATCCATGTGCCACTTGGAAAAGCTTCTTTCACAGAAGAACAATTAGCGGACAACTTCCAAACGCTTATCGATGCAATCAACAAAGCAAAACCAGCAGCTGTAAAAGGTCAGTTCTTAAAGAGCGTAACTCTTACATCTACAATGGGACCTGGTATCAAAATCAACCCAGCTAAATTATCTTAATTAGATATGAAATGTTAATGCGGGGAAATCTCTGATTTTCCCGGATTTATAAAAAGCTGTGTAAAACCAGAAAAAATAGTTGACAGCAAATATATATACTGCTATAATAGCAAAGGATTAAAACTGCCGAAGACAGTAGGTGCTGTAAAGCATAAGGTTAAAACGCCTACCGAGGAAAGATTGAAATTCATGATTAGAATTTACAAAACCTCTATGTCTGCGGATATAGAGGTTTTTTATTACGAAATCTAAAAACAATCGGCGGTGCCATTTATTTAATATTTTATAAGGAGGTGCACCATTCGTGGCAAAAGTTGAATTAAAACAACCAATCGTTGCAGCAATCGCTGAAGACGTAAAAGATGCACAATCAGTTGTATTAGTTGATTACCGTGGAATTACTGTAGAACAAGATACAGAATTACGTAAACAATTAAGAGAAGCTGGTATCGTTTACAAAGTTTGCAAAAACACAATGATGAAAAGAGCATTCGAAGGAACAGATTTTGCAGGTCTTAACCCATACTTAGAAGGACCAAGCGCTATCGCTATTTCTAAAGATGACGCTACAGCTCCAGCAAGAATCATCTGTGAATTCACTAAAAAAGCTCCAAAATTAGAAGTTAAAGCAGGTGTATGTGAAGGTAAAGTATACGATGTAGCTGGTGTTCAAGAATTAGCTAAAATTCCTTCAAGAGAAGTATTACTTGGAAGATTACTTGGAAGTATGCAATCACCTATCGCAAACTTTGCTCGTGTTATTAAACAAATCGCTGAAAAAGATGGCGAAGTTGTTGCTGAAACAACAGAAGCTCCAGCAGAAGCTTAATTATAGATTCTGGCTGAGTACAATGAACTGTTTGGAACTTAGGTTCCACTGAAAATTATTAAGTATAATTATTATTTTACGGAGGTAAATTACAATGGCAAAATTAACAGTAGCTGAATTTATTGAAGCAATCAAAGAATTATCAGTATTAGAATTAAACGAATTAGTAAAAGCATGTGAAGAAGAATTTGGTGTATCTGCAGCAGCAGGTGTTGTAGTAGCAGCAGCTGGCGAAGCAGCTCCAGCAGCAGAAGAAAAAGACGAATTTGATGTTATCTTAACATCAGCTGGTGCTTCTAAAGTTAAAGTAATCAAAGTTGTTCGTGAAATCACAGGACTTGGATTAAAAGAAGCTAAAGAAGTAGTAGACGGAGCTCCAAAAGTAATCAAAGAAGGCGTTTCTAAAGCAGAAGCTGAAGAAATCAAAGCTAAATTAGAAGCTGAAGGTGCTACAGTAGAATTAAAATAATAATTCAACGAACAGAATAGTGCAAATTCAAATCAAAGACCACGTCGTAAGATGTGGTCTTTTTTTGTCGCGGAGGTTTGTTACAGTGCGGGCATGACGCGGGAGTATGTTTTATTTCTATATAGAAGTAACTATAAATTGTATGAAAAGCATGAATGATTGCTAATTTTGCAAATGGACCGCGTATCAGGGAGCGAAAACGTAAATAAGAATATTGGATGATAAAAGTCTTGACACGACTAATTTGAGATGCTTATAATAATTATAAGCATTAAGTTTCTAAAATTCTATATGGTAAAAACCATTCTATATTCTATGTGTCTTCTGACATGTCTATGAAATCTTCAATGCTTAAATCACAAAAAGCAGAGAGGATTTTGAAGACACATTAGGCGTGTGGAAGTGCTGGATCCTCTCAAAAGGAGGAAATATGAAAAAGAGGAATAATTTAGTAAGTGCGAGACTGCGTGTTGCACATCCAAAAGCAAGAGATGCAAAGTTAAAACCGTTCAGAAACTATAAGGACAAAGTATTTCGAATGATCTATAAAGATAAGAAGAAATTCTTAGAATTGTATAATGCCTTGAATGGAACAAACTATGATACCCCAGATGATTTGATTGTAAAAACATTGGAAAATGCGATATATCTGGGTATGAAAAATGACGTAGCATTCCTAATTTATGATGAACTGGCATTATATGAGCATCAATCAACGATGAATCCCAATATGCCGCTTCGAGATTTGTTCTATGTAGCACATATTTATGAAGAACTGGTGAAGGATGAGGACTTGTATGGTAAAAAATTAGTTCATATACCAATGCCACAGTTTGCTGTATTCTATAATGGAGTAGAGAAAACGCCGGAGCAGTTTGAACTGAAATTGTCTGATGCATATGGACCATTTGAAGGGGAGCCTGAGTTGGAACTTAAAGTAAAGGTATATAATATCAACTATGGCTATAATAGGGCGTTAATGGAAAAGTGCAAATCTTTAAAAGACTATGCGATTTTTGTGGATAAGAGCAGAAAATATATAGCAGATGGATTTGCGGGATGCAATCGACCTTACAATTACAGAATGTATTCGAGAAGATGTGATGGCTGAATTTTTGTGTGAACAGAGAGCTGAGGTGTTTAGTGTGAGTTTATTCGAATTTAATCAGGAATTATATATTAAAAGAAGAGAAGATGAAGCAGCTGAAAGGGGCAGATGGGAAGGTAGACAAGAAGGATCCTTTTTGCTGCAAATTTGTCAGGTTCGTAAGAAGATGGAAAAAGGCTTGAGTGTTGCTGAGATTGCGGATATGTTGGAAGAGAAGGAAGAGAGGATACAGAAAATATACGATATCTTATTGTGTAACATGGAAGCAAGTGATGAAAGCTGCATGAAACTGATAGAGGAGTTAATTAGTGTGAAAGAAAGTAGAGGTAAGCCAATAAATGGCGCACTTATCTAAGCTGT